>JAAZLH010000105.1 GCA_012799415.1 Candidatus Epulonipiscium sp.
CTTTTAGATCCATCTGTTAAAATCTACGAAATAGCAGATAAAATAGGTTACAAGGATCAACGCTATTTTAGTGTGATCTTTAAAAGGATGGTGGGGGTTACCCCAAGCGAGTTTAAAAATAAATTTAATCAAAATTAATAGTAAGGAAGGGATAAGATGACAAAAAAGAAAATTGATACGGTGGTCTTTGACTTAGGCAATGTGCTACTTTCCTTTAATCCTTTGAGCTATTTGGAAAAAAAGTTTAAAGATCATCCGTTTCTTGATTTAATATACGAAGAAGTATTTAAAACAAAAGAATGGCTGGAATTAGATCGTGGTACTTTAGAAGAAGATGAATTTATAAAAATTATATCTCGGAGAATACCAGAACATAAAGAAATAGTGAGAGAAATTGTGAGCACATGGGATACGATGTTGACTCCTATTCAACCCTCTGTGGATTGGATACCTAAATTAAAAGAGAAAGGATATCGCCTATATATTCTTTCGAATTTTCATAAGAGAGCTTTTGTGGATATATCTAATAAATACGATTTTTTTCGATATTTTGATGGAAAGCTAATTTCTAGTCACTATCAATTATTAAAACCAGAGAAAGAAATTTATGCTAAGCTAATGGAGCTATATAATATTAATCCTTCCACAACTTTATTTATTGATGATTCAAAAGCTAATGTGGATGCTGCTCAAGAGTTTGGATTTCATACGATTCATTTTCAAGAAGCTGGGCAAATAGAAGAATTTTTTAATTGTTTGTAGTATAAAAAATAAAAGGAAGCAACATGGTGACAAAAATCATGGCTTGCCCGATCATATACCTTGCTTAGCAATTGGTGTTCTTAATAATGACTATATATCGATTTACAAAAAAGAGGCTTGTGATAAAGCCTCTTTTTTGTAAATTACTGTTGTATAGATCGAGCATAAACAGTAGGGGAAATGCCATAATAATCTTTAAACTGTTTAGAAAAATAATGCACACTAGAATATCCTAGTAAATCAGCGATTTCTGTGATTGTATAGGAAGAAGTGCGTAAATATTCTTTACTTTTATTAAGGCGTAGTTGATTGATATATTCCATCAGGGTATGTCCTGTATTTTTCTTAAATAAGGTTGATAAATAAGAGGAACTAATAGGAATGGTGCTGGCAATATTTGATACAGTTAGTTTAAGATGAATATTTTCATGTATAAAGTCTAGGGCTTGGGATACAATTACATTTTCTACATTTGATTGCATATCAGTAGATAATTTATGAATTGTACTTTCTAGACGAAGATCTCTAACGAGCTTAATAATTAATTCTTTTACATAGCAAATGATAAGGTCATCAGAATAATAAGTGTTCCTGTTTTTTTCTTGTAGAATTTCATGAAGTAAGTTTTTGGTTTCAACATTCCCATGAAAAACACGGTTGGCTAAGAAGTGACTATCTTTAAACTCCATATCAAAAGTAATAGTTACAAAGCAGACGGATACATTATCATCAGCCCATTGATTGTGATATTGATTTGGGGCATATAAAATAAAATCACCTTGGGCTAAAGAATATACTTCTCCTTCTATTGTGGTTTTTAACATTCCTCTATCCACGTAGGTCAATTCCCAAAAGTGATGTTTTTCACCTTTGAAATGAAATCCTCTTTCTTTTTCTTGATAAAATAAAGTATGAATTTTTTCTATAGAAAATTTAGGATTAATAACAGAAGGAACCAGCTCATTGGGCAGGGTAAGTTTCTTTTTATCGTATTTACCTAAATGGGCAACAGATATGGTACAAGTACCATAAAGGGGAACTACATTAAAAAATAACCCAGGGTTAATGGAAATCGGTTTATCTAATAAAAATACTTGTATTTCTGAGGTTTCAACTGTAGAACTGATACATAAAAGGCCAATACCTTGTACAATATCAATCAATACACAAGATTGTTCAACCTGATAGAGGTAGAGTAATTTTGGGGATGAAAGGGAATACTCTTGTATATTCCAATTTTTATGTGTTGAAGTTTGTATTGTGTGGGAGAAAGATTCGGACAGAATGGAACCATAGGGATGAAAGGTTACTCCGTTTAAGTTTTGGATCATAAAATCACCTATTCTTCTAAAAGTTTTCTATAATAAGAGTATAGTTTTATTCCATGTAAATAGCAAGTGTAGGAGGGAGAGGAATCGTAGAAAATTATAAAGATACTTTATAATTTTGTAAATACAAATCCAACCATTCATATTACAATGAAGATAAGTTAAAACTAGTCTAGGAGAGGAAGGATATTATGAAAAAAATCTTTGTATCTACCCCAAGTCGTATTTGTCTATTTGGAGAACATCAAGATTATTTAGGATTAGAAGTTGTAGCGTCTGCCATTAATTTGCGTTTTTATGCAGAGGCCACATCAAGACAAGATATGCTAATCAATCTTCATTTAACAGGAGAAGATATGGAAGTTGAGGAAGTCATAGATCTATCTAAACCCATTGTATACGAAAATAAGAGGGATTATCTTAA
>JAAZLH010000010.1 GCA_012799415.1 Candidatus Epulonipiscium sp.
CAGTATCAAAGGCCTCTATTCTTGTAAGTACTGTATTATCCATGGTTTGGCATTGGAATGATTATTTTGAACCAAACATTTATCTTCAAAGTCAAACAATGGGACTTCTTCCATCAAGATTACCTTACTTATATTCTATGTTAACGTCAGAAGAAATTATTGATGCATCTATGGATCTTGTTTTTAACGAAGCCATGGTCTTAGCAGCAACATTTTTAGTTATTTTACCGATTTTAGTTGTATACTCTGTTTTGCAAAATAAATTTATGGAGGGTGTGGAACGTTCAGGTTTAACAGGTCAATAAAATAATAAAATCAAACGTGTTTTTAATGTGGTGGTAGTGTAAGGTGGATAATGAAGGCGAAAAGGGGCATGGATTTGGAGGGAAGAGGATGAATATAGAAAAGGAAGATCAATATCGACTAGAATGTGTTATACAGCATTTAGATCATGTTCTTGAATACGGAAGAGATTGTTATAGAGAGCCGGTAACTCCTCTTTTTGCAGATGCTATCCATCACGATACAAGAAAACATAGTAGTTTAAAAGACCAGCAGGGAAATGAAATTGTATCCTCTAATCTTGCTAATCAACAAAATTTATTTCGAGCATTAAAGGTATTAAGCCAGTTAATAGATGATAATAAATACGAATTGGCAGCAAAAAAAGCGATACAATATCATTTTGAACATTTAGTAGATGGAAGTGGTCTTTTACAGTGGGGTGGACATCGATGGATAGATTTAAAGAATTTGCAATGTTATGGTCAAGATGATAAGGGCTTGGTCCATGAATTAAAAAACCATTTTCCATATTATGAGCTTATGTTTGAAGTGAACCCCCTAGCGACTCAAAAGTTTATTCATGGATTTTGGAATGCCCATGTATTTGATTGGGGTAATTTAGAAATTAGTCGACATGGAGAATACGGTTTATCACCAGGGATTTTGTGGGATAACTCATTTGCATACCCTGAACCTTTTAGGAAAACAAAAGGTTTATCATTCTTGAATGCAGGTAATGATCTTATTTATTCTGGGGGAATGTTATATATATTCACGAAAGAGGAAGGTGCATTGATCTGGATGAAACGATTAGCGAAAATGTATGTGGTGGCTCGTCATCCAGAAACAGGATTAGGTTCATATCAGTTTACTCAAGCTATACAGCGAGAAATACCTATCGATGATCCTACGGATCCCAGATTTACCCACTCAGGATATGGAGATCGAGCCAAACGGCAGTTGGGTCCTGAGCTGGGAGACTTTGTATTAGAGGGAAGAATGCTTTTACAAGGACAAGCTGAGAGTATCTATGTAAAAAATGCAATGATGCAGATGGAACTATTCGAGAAGATTGGTGAAGAAGCAGAGGAATTATTACAGTGGACCATTGAGGGGTTACATGCTTTTTATCAATATGGCTATATCTATGAATTAAACCATTTCCGTCCTATGTTAACAAATGGAAGGGATTTAGCAAATTACGAATTGCAGCGTAGCGGATATTATGGTGAAAAAGGAAAAATACTAAAATCTTATTGGGCTAATTTTAGGTTTTTACAGGCTTATTCTCGTGGGTTTAAATTAACAAAGGATACAAAACTATGGTCTGCTATAAGGCATATAGCTAAGGCAAATGGCTTGGGGGATTTTGGAGAAAAACCAAAGGAAGGAGTAGCGTTGAATGTAGTTACTAAAGTTTCAGATCCAAATGCACTTTTTGCGGTTCTAGAAATTTATGCTGCAACTTCAAATCCACAGTACCTTGCTTTAGCTCGGGTCATTGGAAATAATATAGTAAAAGAAAAATTTCATCATGGATTTTTTGTATCAGGTTATGAAAATGAAAACATTTCCTTTAACCAATTAGAGCCATTGGCTTTACTTGAATTACACAAGACAATAAAGAAGATTAACTAAAAAATGTAAAGCTATTCTCCAGATAAAATTCACTTATTGACACGAAAAATAAATTATACTATACTTTTTATAAGTGAAACGTTTTGTTTGAGGAGTGGATCATCATAGCAACGATGAAAGATGTAGCAAAATATACGGGTTTATC
>JAAZLH010000106.1 GCA_012799415.1 Candidatus Epulonipiscium sp.
CAACAATAAATCCAGAGACTCAGAAAGCATCTAAATGTATATTGTGTGGCGCTTGTATAGAAGGTTGTGTTACAGGAGCATTGGCAATGGTTCCTTGGGATGAAGTAACAGCGGCAGCACAAAAAACAAGAAAATAACAAAGGGGGTTAAGCTATAATGACTGTATATGGATGGGCTGGAAAAATACTTCGAGTTAATTTTACAACTAATTCAATTACAACTGAAGATACTAGTAAGTATAAAGATTATGTAGGTGGAATGGGAATAGGATATAAAATTATATATGATGAGGTGCCTTTAGAAACTCACCCATATGATGAGGCATCAAAGGTAGTGTTGGCAGTAGGACCATTGACTGGTTCTGGGGTGCCATGTTCAGGTAGACTTAATATGTCTTTCCTTTCATCATGGACTAAAGGATATTCAATTGTAGATGCACATATGGGCGGACATATAGCTCATGCTATTAAATATGCTGGATATGATGCAGTTATATTTGAAGGGAAATCATCAAAGCCTGTTTATCTTAAAATAGATGATGATAAAGTAACAATAGAAGATGCAAGCCATATTTGGGGAAAAGGAACATTTGAATCAAATAGGATATTAGTAGAGGAAAATGGTGATTCCTTTGATGCGGCAACCATAGGGCAAGCAGGCGAAAATCTTGTAAATATGTCTTGTATGATTACATCAGTAGGAAATTCAGGTGGTGCTGGTGTTGCAGCTATATTTGGTTCCAAAAAAGTCAAGGGTTTTGTAGCAAGGGGAACAGGAAGTGTAAAAATAGCAGATCCGAAAGGACTAAAAGAAGTTAGTGATTATATGTTAAGAGAACTAGTAGGTGGAAATAATAATCACAATGTGCCAGCAGTTCCTCAATCCTGGGCAGAATATTCTGCACCATCAGGGAAAAATAGATGGTCAGGAGCACCAGGTAGAGGTTGGCAAAAAGCTGAAGGCGGCTTTGTAGATATGGGCGAACAACCTGTAGGTGATATAGACAAGATTGGTTATCGTGCTCATAAAGGATATTTTGACCATGGACCTATTGCAGATAAATATATGGTTAAAGTTGGGGGATGTTCTTCTTGTCCTATAAGATGTTATGCTCAATACGATATAGACCCATTGGCAGATTATGATTTACCAACTAAGGCTTCCAATACCTGTATGCCTATTATATATCAAGGGGCATGGTATCCAGAAGGATTAAAGGATTTCGTAGATGAAGGCGATGCAAATCTAGTTATTTGTGGTGCTGGTTCTAGAGCTGTGGATGACTATGGTTTATGGGATAACTATGGAAATATACAAAGGGATTTCAATTATTGTTATAGAACAGGAATATTAAAAGAAAAACTTCCTGCTGAAGAATATAACTCCATTCCATGGGACTGGATGAAGGAAGGAGATCCACGTTGGGTAGTAGATATAGTTCGTAGGATAGCTATGAAAGAAGGAGAAATCTCTAAATTAGGACTAGGAACTTATTTATTAGTTGAAGAATGGGATTTAGGTAAAGAATACTTTGATGTAGAATATCTACAAAATGTAACATATAATGGATACCCTAAACATCACTCTTCAGAAGATGTATGGCAAACAGGATTATTATATAATATAATGTATAATCGTGATTGCATGGTTCATCATATGACCAATGTTGTTCAATCAGGTTCACCATATGAGCTATACAAAAAGATATTGGAAGATGAGTTTGGTGAAGGAGCAGTAGATAAGCCAAAACATTATACACCTATGAATAGAAATAAAGCTAAGCTAGCTAAATGGGCATTTATAGGGAAACAATGGCATGACATGGCTACTCTTTGCAATTGGATGTATCCTATGACCTTATCACCATCAAAGGCAAGGGGATATAAGGGAGATCATGATTTAGATGCTAAATATATGACAGTAGTTACTGGTGAAAAATGGACCAGAGAAGATGTAGATTTAGCTAGTGAACGTGTAACAAATATGCTTAGAGTAATGACAGCTATTTCCTTTAATATACATGAAGGAAGTAAAAACTTAAGAAAAGATCATGATACCATAACTGCTTGGGTATTTGATAAAGAGCCAGATTTCAAACCTTTTGAAGCAGGAACAGTTAAGATGGATAGAGAAGATATGGAAGTAGCTAAGACTATGTTCTATGAAGAAATGGGCTGGGATGTTGAGACAGGTATTCCAACAAGGGCAACCCTTGAAAGATTAGGATTAGGATATATGGCTGATGATCTTGAAGCAAGAGGTTTGCTACCATATTAATGATTAATAAGGATTTGGAGGTGTATTCATGCTATTTGGAAGAAGAAAGAAG
>JAAZLH010000107.1 GCA_012799415.1 Candidatus Epulonipiscium sp.
CTGACACTTCATAACTTGGTGTAGTCTTTCCATTGTTACTTATGTATAAAGGCTTCCCACACTTATTGGGACAAGCCCCTCTCGCCTCAATCAAAAGCCGCTCACCATAATGATATTTTAATTTATGCTTCTTTATATTCCTCGCACTAAAACCTTGACTTGAATTATCCCCCGCACGTTCGTATAGGATTTCAAGAAAGATATCTGCTGCTTTCTCTCCAACATTATCTTCCGTTACAGAGGAGTCAATCTTAGCAAAGCTTTCTGCAAATTTGCCAATTAATGCGTCGTCTCTACTATTAATGGATTCAACAAAATTTCTGTAATCTAAGCAATCCAAAATAGAGCGTGCATATTCATCTGAAAGCTCCCTGCTGCCGTTAGCATAGGCCTTCAATGTATTATCCGATTGAAATCTACTAGGGTCCATATCTGAATCTACACTTGTAATCATTGATACAAGCTCTCTTACCAAAGTGGCATTTGCCCTGCCTTTTAACATTGGCTTCATTAGATTAAAGAAATCTTTGAATTCCACAATTTTCATTTCCTTTCCGTTTAATTTTTTATGTATCGGTTTGTATCCACTTTTGTATCTCTTTGTATGCAGTTGTAAATTAGCCATTTGCTATCATTTTATTAGGCTAATAAACACCTAGAA
Source organism: Candidatus Epulonipiscium sp. (assembly GCA_012799415.1). Lineage (GTDB taxonomy): Bacteria > Bacillota > Clostridia > Lachnospirales > JAAYNZ01 > JAAZLH01. The sequence continues at coordinate 662 of JAAZLH010000107.1, forward strand.
AAATAAGAGAAACTACTTTTTAAGTATAACATATCCATTTACGATATTCTACATCTTCTTTACTAAAGTGAAGTTTGTATTTAATTAAAAGCACTAAGTAGCTCTCTCTTAAAAAAAACGAAAGGAGGTCAAATATGAATCAAGTCTTGGATTTAAATAATAAACGTGTATTTGATATCAGTGACGACAAAAAGACTCTTGAACTTAGACGAAAAAATTGTATTACAACTGTATCCGCCAATCCCGACGGGACATTTAATATTTCTCATAAAAAAGTAAACCAATAAACTCAACTAACAATTAAATAAGAAATCCGCCAGAACGCTAAGACGGCCGTGCGGGACACATGATTATAAGTGTTCCCATGCCGTCTTTTTGTTTTGAGGATTTCTTCCTCCTGGTGGATTTCAGTTTTGAAAACCTAAGGAGGAAATCTAATGAAAAATTATCAAAGATTAAACTACAAAAAGTATTATGCACAAGACGAAAATGGAAACTATGTGGAAGTGGATAGAAAAACTTGTTTTGCTTCTGGCCAACCACCTACTGAAGACAACCCCTATAAACAGAGATGGTTTTATGATGAAGAGGCTGGCTATGTAGTCAGGCTTAGCAGGACCAAAGAAAGTGAAGATATCCATAGATTAAGTAGCACTTCATTAAAGAGAGAAGAAAGATATCGTAATAGAAAGTTTGCCTGCATATATAAGAACACAAAAAAATGTGACCAGAATTGCAATTCTTGTACCCATGAAAATACCAGTCGCACAGTTGAACTAGATAAAAATTGGTCTAATGGAAATAGTGAAATGGCTACCTTCTTCACTCCCCCTGATGATAGCCAGGATATTTTCAGCATCTTAGAAGATAAGGAATTGAAGAGATTAATTAAAGCTGCATTAGAAAGTTTATCCCCTGAAGACCAGCTACTATTTGATTGTCTTATTGAAAGGAAGGCAAAAAAAACTATAGCCAAGCTTCTAGACATTACTGTTGATGGTGTTAGGTATAGAGAATTACAACTGCGTAAAAAGCTCCTTTCCTATAAAGAATTAAAGAATTTTCTAGGAAAATAAAAAAACTACTACGGATTTTGCCCTTTAGTGTCCTTTAGATATTGAAGGGCAAAAAAACTTATGAAAGGAGCAAATCTATATGAGTAAAATGAACGAACTATCTCAAACCGTAGATGAGTTAAAAACTGCTGCTAATATGCTTTTATATGTAGCTGATTCACTTCTAGATTTATTCTCTGGAACTGGTGAAGTTTCAAATGAAGCTACAGAACCAAAAAAGCAACCTGCAGGTACTAAAGAAAAATTAACCTTAGAATCAGTTAGAGCTATCCTGGCAGAAAAATCTCGTAGTGGTTATACCGATGAAATCAGGGCCCTATTAGAAAAGCATGGTGCTAATAAGTTAAGTGAAATTGACCCTAAAGAGTATAAGGCACTAGTTGAAGAAGTGAAGGTATTAGGAAATGGGTAAGCATGCTCTCCTCTCTCCCTCTTCAAGTCACCGTTGGCTAAACTGCCCTCCATCATTAAGACTTAGCCAAAACTATGATGACACAACCAGCTCTTATGCTGAAGAAGGAACTGAGGCCCATCTTCTAGGTGAGTACAAATTAAAAACTTTACTTGGTAAAAAGGAAATGGATCCTACTGCCAACCTCAAATACTACAACCAAGAGATGGAAGAATGTGCAGAAAACTATGCAAACTATATCCTAGAACTTTACGAAGCTGAAAAGGCCAAGCACTCTGACCCACTTATTTTAATAGAACAAAGGCTAGATTACTCTAAATATGCTGAGGGCGGATTTGGTACAGGTGACTGCATAATCGTTTCAGACGAAACCCTGCAAGTCATAGATTATAAACATGGTGTAGGTGTCCTTGTTGATGCTGATGATAATTCACAGATGAAACTATATGGGCTTGGTGCCTTAGAACTTTTTGATGGCATCTATGACATTAAAACTGTGGCCATGACCATCTACCAGCCAAGACGAAATAATATCAGCACTTTCACTCTCTCTAAAGATGAACTTTACAAATGGGCTGAAGAAATATTAAAGCCCGCTGCTAAAACAGCTCTTGAGGGAAAAGGCGAATTTAAGTGTGGTGACTGGTGCACTTTCTGTAAAGCAAAACATGAATGCCGAGCCAGAGCTGAATGCAACCTTGAACTAGCTAAATATGATTTCAAGCTTCCACCTCTACTTGAAGATGAGGATATTGAAGATATTCTCTCCAAAGTTGATGAACTTGTATCCTGGGCATCAAATATTAAAGACCATGCACTAACTGCTGCCCTACAAGGAAAAGAATGGCGAGGCTTTAAGCTAGTCGAAGGAAGAAGTAACAGACGTTATATCAATGAAGAAGAAGTTATAAAAGTAGTAAAAAACAACGGCTATGACCCTTATGTTCAAAAGATAAAGGGAATAACAGCCATGGAAAAAACTCTAGGTAAGGCTAGGTTCTCAGAAATTCTAGCTGAACTAGTTGAAAAGCCAAAAGGTAAACCTACTCTCGTTCCTGAGAGTGACAAACGACCAGCTATTAATACAGCTGTAGACGATTTTAAATAAATTTTAGGAGGAAAATTTTATGAGTAAAAATACTAATCCAATGAAAGTTATAACAGGTCCAGAAACAAGATGGTCTTATGCAAATGTATGGGAAGCTAGATCTATAAATGGTGGTACGCCTAAATTTTCAGTATCACTAATTATCCCAAAGTCAGATACTAGAACCCTAGACAAAATTAAAGCGGCAATTGAGGCTGCTTATAAAGAAGGTGAAGCCAAGCTAAAAGGTAACGGTAGAAGTGTTCCAGCTCTTTCTGCAATTAAAACTCCTCTTAGGGATGGAGATTTAGAAAGACCTGATGATGAAGCTTATGCAAACTCTTATTTTGTTAATGCTAATTCAGCAACTGCTCCAGGAATTGTGGATGCTAACCTTGACCCTATCCTTGAACGTTCAGAAGTCTATAGTGGTGTCTATGGCAGAGCCAGCATCAACTTCTATGCCTTCAATAGCAATGGTAATAAGGGAATTGCCTGTGGCCTGAATAACCTACAGAAAATAAAAGACGGGGAATCTCTAGGAGGTAAATCTAGAGCTGAGGATGATTTTGCTACAAGTGTGGATGATGATTTCCTTTCATAAAAACTATGGGCAGCAGGTATATCCTAGCTGCCCTATTTCTTATATAGAAAGGAGAATTCAATGAAAACATTAGAAATAGATATAGAAACTTTTTCATCCATAAATCTTGCTAGAGCTGGAGTTTATAAATACAGCCAATCAGAAGATTTTGAGGTCATGCTCTTTGCTTATTCTATAAATGGAGGCCAGGTAGAAGTTATTGATCTAGCTTTAGGTGATGAATTGCCTGAGGAGGTGCTTCATGCCCTTACTGATAAGAAAGTTACTAAATGGGCCTTCAATGCAAACTTTGAAAGAATATGTCTCTCTAGATTTTTAGGATTTCCAACTGGCAAGTATCTAGACCCTTCTTCCTGGAGATGCTCTATGGTTTGGTCCGCTTATATGGGATTACCCCTTTCACTTGAAAGCGTAGGTTCAGTTTTAGGGTTGGAGAAACAAAAATTAAAAGAAGGAAAAGATTTAATCAGATACTTTTGTACTCCCTGCAAACCAACTAAAGCTAATGGCAAAAGAACGAGAAATTTCCCTTACCATGATCTAGATAAATGGTCTAGCTTTAAAGAATATAACAAACGTGATGTGGAAACTGAACTTGAAATTCAAAGGAAACTGGCAAACTTTCCTGTTCCAGATACTGTCTGGCAAGAATATCATTTGGATCAAGAAATCAATGATAGGGGTGTTCTCCTTGATTTAGAATTCATTAAAAATGCCATTGATATTGATGACCACTTTCGAGGCAACTTGATGAGTGAATTAAAATCTATTACTGAACTTGAAAATCCTAATTCTGTCCATCAATTAAGAGCTTGGCTTTTAGATCAAGGACTAGATACAGCTAGTTTAGGAAAAAATGTAGTTTCTGAATTGCTAGAAACTGCTGATGGAGATATTGCAAAAGTTCTAATACTGAGACAGCAAATAGCTAAATCCTCCATTAGAAAGTATCAAACCATGGAAAATGCAATAGGATCTGATAACCGTGCTAGAGGAATGTTTCAATTTTATGGTGCTAATAGGACTGGTCGTTTTGCGGGCAGGATCCTCCAGCCACAGAACCTTCCAAGAAATAATATGCCTGATTTATCAGAAGCTAGAGATTTAGTTTTAGTAAAAGACATCAGGGCTCTAGATATGCTCTATGATTCTGTTCCAGAAGTTTTGTCTGAACTTATCCGTACATCTTTCATACCAAAAGCTAATCATAAGCTTATCGTGGCAGACTTTTCTTCCATTGAAAGGGTTGTACTGGCTTGGCTGGCAGGTGAAAAATGGGTTCTGGATGCTTACAACAGAAAGGAAGATTTATACACTGCTACTGCCAGTCACATGTTTGGTGTTCCTATTGAAAATATAGATAAAAGGGGTCCTCTAA
>JAAZLH010000108.1 GCA_012799415.1 Candidatus Epulonipiscium sp.
AGGAAATATGCAAAGAAACGTGAAGTATCTTCCTACAGTAAAAATACTCGAAAGCACATAGAATAAGGCTTTACGAGCATTTAAGAAAATATAAAAAGATAATTAGAAATTTATACTTTGTTTATAAATAAAAATAATTATATAGTTTTTGATTCCTTTTAACTAAAATATCATAGCCTTCATACATGATCTTTGAAAACCTAGGCATTGTTCTCTGGAAAACATCCACAACCTCTATACTTATTGATGGATTTATTTTGCTTATATGCTCCTTTATTCCTAAAGATGCAGACAAATGCCCTACACCAAAACTAGCTGTTAAAATCAATATATCTACATTATCCTCCATAGCTGACATCCATTTCATAATGATCATCCTCAATTAATTCCTCAGCAAGGTATATTATATTATCAAGGCAAAATCTGTTACACATTGCCTCCATATTTTCTTTCATATTATCTAGTATTTTAGGATCTTTCATAATTGATTCTAGTAATTCCTTAATATCATTTATTTTATAGACATAAATAGCGATCTCTTCTTTGATCAGAAAATCAAGGTTTTCTTTTTCCTGGCCTGGTATATAATAGGGAACAATCATAGGTAGCCTTTTTGCTATTGCTTCAGAGACAGTTAACCCTCCTGGTTTTGTTATGATCACATCCGAACTTTCCATAATGGCTGGAATATTTTTTGTAAACCCATAAAGGGTAAGCTTTTTATTTTTTATTAGATCAGCATATTCTTTCTCTATGGATTTTTGTAATTCCTTATTGTTGCCACAAACTACTACAAGGTGATAATTTTCTTTCATAGTAACAATACTTTTCAATGCCTTTTTCATATTTTTAAGGCCTAGACTACCTGCCATCAATAAAATTTGAAACGCTTTCTGTTCAAAAGGATTTGCTTTACAACTATCTAAGAATTCTGTTTTAATGGGTATACCATAAGAAAATATTTTTTCTTTAGGTATCCCATGCCTGATCAATGTCTCACTTGTATAATCACTAGCTGCTATATAGGCATCAACATTTTTATTAATATACGTTTGATGAGCTTCGTAATCTGTTACTACAGAAATAAAAGGAATATCAATAAATCTATTCTCCTTTAAGTATCCTACTACAGATATTACAAAACAATGAGTTGAAACAATTAAATCTGGCTTTTCTTCTAAAATTATATTATAGATTTTACCCTTGGAAATTTTTGCAAAAGAGCTAGTTATTACTTTGTTAAGTTTTTCCTTATTACTAATATCATATATATTTCCATATAACTCTGGAAACATATTGACTAAAACTTTATAAGAACCAGAAATTAAAGTATCTAGCCCTTTATTTACTACCTGTAATGCATCTATTTTCTTAGCTATAAAACCATGTTTAATAAATTCTTCTTCCAAACAGGAGGCTGCTTGATTATGACCGCCACCTGTTGAAGCAGTAAAGATTAGTACCTTCTTCATGCCGTGTCCCCCTTTAATATTTGTTTAGATTCTCCATATTTATCTTTTTATTTTTTATATTTATAATGGCCACTTTGTTTAATTTTTTCAAATCATAAATTCTTTTATTCTTATATTGGTACTGAAAGTAAATACGTTCCTTTTCTATTAAAGTCTTTTATTCTTTATTTTTTTAATTTTTTCACCTTATTATATAATATCTTTTTATCTTTTTTTTTAATAAGTTCTTACAAATTTCTTAAAATTTTAGTCTAAAAATTTTATGATAAGTCGATTAAAACCTTTTAAAACTCTTACCACAATAAAAATCCCACCTTTATGTTGTTGTATACTTACATAAAGGTGGGACTGTAATTATATGTGAAAATATTTTAAACAGCTAGCTTTTCAGACCATTTTCCACATCGATCTCCAAAACAACTGATCTCTACTCCATTTTCTAATATTTTCACTACTTCACATCGATTAGAACATCCTGTGCATTCAAGACTACTAGATAAAAATTCATTTTGCGAAATATGAAAACCCTTAAATTTAGTTTTTAGTTTATTTTTTTCTAAAGTTTCTTTTGCTATAATAGCAGCGCCTATAGATCCCATTACATCATGATACCTAGGTACAAACACCTCTTCACCTAAGGCTTTTTCAAGAGCCTTTTTAATTCCAATATTTGCTGCTACTCCACCTTGAAAGAAAATCTTTGGCTTCATCTCTTTTCCTTTAGCTACATTACTAAGATAATTTCTTACTAACGCCTCACATAATCCTCCTATAATATCTGATGGATGATACCCTAATTGCTGTTTATGTATCATATCAGATTCTGAGAACACTGCACATCTTCCTGCTATTCTTACAGGAGTTTGAGATTTTAACGCGTACTCTCCAAACTTTTCAATGGGAATTTCTAATCTTTCTGCTTGTCGATCTAAAAAAGAGCCTGTTCCTGCTGCACACACTGTATTCATAGCAAAATCCGTTACAATACCATCTTTTAAAATAATAATTTTCGAATCCTGCCCTCCTATTTCTACAATAGTCCTCACTTCTGGATCTAACTCTAATGCGGCTATGGCATGAGCAGTAATTTCATTTTTCACTGCATCAGCACCTACTAAAAATGATGCTGTTGCTCTGCCACTTCCTGTTGTACCAACAGCTTTTATATCTTTACTGTCATAATGATTTTGTAATATTTTAAATGCTTCCTGAATTGTTTGAATAGGTCTGCCTTTTGTCCTTAAATATATTTTTTCTATGACTTCTAAATTTTCATTTAATAATACAACATCTGTACTTACGGAGCCTACATCAATTCCTAAATAATACACCGCTCTTTTCTCCTTTCTAGTAAATCCAAAAACGCCTCTACTCTAGTTGCATATCCACCTTCTCCTGTCATTTCATCCATAACTAAGGTCATAATTGGAAAGTTCTTCTCCTTAGAAATGGTTGGTAATATGGCTTTGCTGACAATCTCAGGCATGCATCCTACAGGAAATATTTGGATAGCACCATCATACTTTGCTTTTGTGGCAAGGACTGCCTCTCCTATACATTCTGTTGCATGCCCTCCTATTCCTAATGCCAAATATTCTTTAGAAGCTCTTCGTAGCTTAATAGAATTTAAGTGAACAGCTTTCAATGCCATATCTTTTACCCACCAGCTAGGGGTAAGGGTTCTTATACTAGAAACCCCGTAATCCATAAGCCGTTCTTCTATATATTGATTCGAAAAGGGCTCTATCACTGTATAGATTTCTCCTATTATTGCTACCTTTAGAGGTTCTTTACTATAATCTAATTTCACATTATGAATGGCTTTTTTATATTTAGTTAGAATTTTTAAAGCCTGATCAGAATCTTCTGTAGAAACGACTTCTTGCCTACAGCGGTATAATATCTTTTTACATTCCCCTTTATTACCCTCATATCCTGCAAACCAATAGGCTTTTTTCTCTATCTCATCTAGCAAATTCATAGCTTTTATTCCCTTTAAAGCAGCTTTCACATTTTCATATTTATTTTTTTTACTTCCTTGCACTAGTAACCCAATTCTTTTGAACACTTCTTCTTTCCCGATTTCCTTTGGATTATCTAATACAATAAACTTTACTTCATGTCCGAGTTTCTTTAAGAGATTGATCTGTAGCTCACAGTATTCTCCAAACCTGCAAGGACCACAACTCCCTACAATGACTACTGTATTTGCCCCTTGCTCTATGGCTTGCATATAATTTCCAATCATAATTTTATAGGGAAGGCACATTTCTTCTGGAGAATAAATAGCCCCAATTTCAAGAGCTTGACCATTATTCATTGGTGGAATAACATAATCCACACCCATTGCATCAAAAAACACTTTAACTGCTATATGGATGTTACCCATATGTGGAAAGGTAATTTTCACATCCTTGCCTCCTCTCTATCATATCAATAAAGGCTTCGATTCTTGTATCAAATCCTCCTCTTCCTGTTTGTTCATCTATTTTCAGAACAAGAAAGGGAAAATCTCCTATACGATTACTAATCAATTCAATAACTACAGAGTCTATTCCACAAGCAAAAGCAGATATGTATATGATTCCATCTACCTTATTATGTTCTGTAAAATATGTACTTGCTCCATAACAATGTCGTGCAAAAGTCCAAAATGGCTTTTTAAAAAGTTCTCCGGTATACTTATTTATTTTCTCTTGTGGGGCAAATTCTTCTGTAACAACTCCCACCCCCAATTTATGTAACTTATTTATAATATTCATGTTGATGAAATCATCCTGTACATTGTAAGGATGTCCTAAAAGAGCAATCTTCAATTTATACTTTTCATCATTGATTCCAGATAATGTTTTCTGATGTGTTGTTAGGGCTTCTTGAAAAGCTCTCTTAATTTTTCTCTTGTCTTTCGTAATTTTATTTGCTATTTTAGACATACTTTTGTACAACTCTTCTGTACTAGTAGCATAAATAGCTTCTTCCGTAATCTTAGGCATATTGGGGATGCTATTTTTTATCATCTCAGGAAGTCCACAAAATTTAGGACAAATATACTCTTTATCACTAAGTCTCATAAGCCTTGGAATAAAGATTAGATCACATTGATCTTTTAATGATGCTACATGACCATGAAACACCTTCATAGGTACACAAGCTTCATCTACAGAATGATTGATTCCTAGATTTAATATTTCATTGTTAGTATCACCTGAAATAATTACTTCACAACCTAACTCTTCAAAAAATGTTTTTGCAAACATACCATATTTCCAATATAATAATCCTTTTGGAATTCCTACTTTCAAAAGGGATCCTCCTTTCTTCATTACGACATTGGTTATTATACCCATGTCACTGATTGTTTAAACAAAATATGAAATAATTTCTTTTCATTATAGGCATCAATATTAGAAGATAAGTACACAGAAAAGCCACAAAATGTTTATAAACACTTTATGGCTTGAAGGATCTATATATTATTTTTATAAATCTATACATTTTTTAAAAGTTTAGATAAGCTTGTTCTCCCTCCGTCTTTTTTAAATTCCGAATCACGATAAAGCCTACAATGGCTGCTGTAACCCCAACTAAACCATTACTAATCATCATAGCTAAACCAACACTTTCGCTTCCCAAACTAGTGAATTTTTGCAATAGATATAAACTTGGTATCCTAAATACGAATAAACGCATAAAGTTAAGGACTAAAGCTAATCTCGTATAACCAAGGCCATAGAGCAAACCCATAACCGTTGTAGATATAGCTAATGTAATAAGGGCATATCGTTCATACCTAAAAATATTTTTTATTTCTTGTGCAAATTGAAAATCACCTTTCGCAAACAAACCAATAATATGATCCATAAAAACACTGGTCAATATAAATCCAATGATAGCAATTGTTATATTAATAATTAATGTTTTTTGAAAACCATCGATAGCTCTTTTATAATTTTTATTTCCCATGTTTTGACTTATGATAGATGATTCTCCATCCTGAAAGCCATTACCTAAACCTGTAATTACTCCTGCTATATGGTTTGAAATACCAAGAGCTCCTACAACCATTACCCCATAGGAAGCACTCATAGAATTTACAATCACTTTTCCAAAGCTAAAAGCAAATCGCTCAAAGAAAATAGGTGTAGCTAAGATAATAATGGGGCTAATAAAAGCCCAAGATAAGTTAACATCTTTAATCGCTAATTTGAAAATATTATCTGCTCTCAACATATCTCCTACAGCTATTGCCGTTAATAAGGAATGGGAGAGTAAGGTAGCCACTGCCATAGCTGTAATACCCCAATGAAAAACATAAATAAACATAGCTGTTAAGACAAGTTTAATTATAATAACCATAAGATTTAAATACAAAATTGCCTTCGTATTACCTTTCGCCTTTTCTACTGCAATATAAATATTATTTATGAACATAGAAACAATGACAATAATTTCAATAGCAAAATACTGACTTCCAACATCGATCAATTCCTTTGGAGTATTTGCAAACCTAAGAATCGGTTTAGTAAAAGGAACAATTGTAATTAGCAATATAAGTGCGATCCCTATAGCCATTACAAATAATGTATTAACATATTTTTTTGCTTTTTTAATATCTCCAGCACCATAACATCTGGCAACAATAATTCCTCCACTAACAGCTAAACCCGTTCCTATAGCTGCAAACATGGTTTTTATTTGTGATAGATAAGCTACAGCTGAAACTACTTCGGAACTGATTTGAGAAGCCATCAATGTATCTAAAACCGAAAACAAATGGTTAAAGGCATTATAAATAGCTAAAGGAAAGGAGATGCTGAGAACCACCTTCCATATATTACCTTCTAAAACAAAGTCTCTTCTTTCACTTTCTTTTTTACTTAAGATACTACTCATTTTTGTTCATCCTCACTTTACTGTCCATCAATGATGTTTTGTAAAAATAAAATAGACTTTTTATCTTGTATATTTATTATATTATAAATCTCTTGCATATTCTGCACATATTTTGCTTTATATTTACCTTACTATGTATATTTTGCTTTTATCATGCTATTTCAAGCAAACCAGATATTATAAAGTAATACTTCAATAACACTATAAGGATAGCGTATTCTCATTGACATAGACAAGATTTAATGGAATAATGAATGTAATTCAAAAAACCATTCATGAAGGAGCCTTGTATGAAAAAAATAATAGCATTCTTTCTCCTTTTAATTGGCTTGCATTTTGCATTCCCTTTTTTGGTTTATGGGGATGTAGGTCCAAAGCCTTCACTTGAGATTATTGTAAAAAACCCGCCCCAAACAGAATACTATCTCGATCTACTCGTTGATTATAAGAAAGATCATTTATATCAGAACATAAGGAATAAAGAAGTGTATTCGGAAAAAATGTACCATGCACTTGAAAGTTATTATGTTGATGGGTGGCGCCCTGCACTCGTTACAGGTACATCCGTTCCTCTCAACGGACATCTTATTGGTAATCAGGATGGAAACAATATGATACATAAATTTAGTTATGTTGGAGTTCCTGATCGGTTTAAACTGATCATAGTTACTGCTAATGATGAAACTATTATATCTGACAATATTATAAACAGAAAAGCCTTTAATAGTACTACTTATTTTGATTGTAAAACCAAAAAACTAACAGAAAGCTCACTGATAATAGCCTATCTTTTACAGTTTATTGCTACTTGCTCAATAACCCTTCTTATTGAAGGACTCATACTCCTTTTGTTTAGCTTTAGTATAAAGAAAAACTGGAAGCCCTTCTTAGCTATCAATGTTTTAACACAAATTTTACTAACTCTTGTCATTTTTAGCACTATGTATTTCTCAGGATCATTTGCTGCAATATTACTTTACATTCCATTTGAATTGATTATTTTAATAATAGAAATTATACTTTTTGCTAAATACTTAACACAACATTCAAAAGCAAGGCGTATCACATTTGCTATAGTCGGAAATATGATTAGTTTCTTACTGGGGTTAGTAGCACTTTTATATTTCCCTGGGATATTATAACTATGCAAAATTCTACTTCAAGTGGAAAAGGAAAGGAGTTTATAAAAATGAAAACAATAAACATTGCAAACAGTGGCATTTGTGCTTCTGAAATCTCTCTTGGCTGTATGCGAATTGCAAATTTAACAAACAAAGATGCTTCAACATTAATTCACACGGCCTTGGATGAAGGAATCAATTTCTTTGATCATGCTGATATTTATGCAGGTGGAAAAGCAGAAGAAGTTTTTGCCAAAGCAATAGGAACTGATCTAGCTCTTCGTGAGAAAATAATGATACAAACCAAATGCGGAATTCGCCAAGGCTATTTTGATTTTTCAAAAGAACATATTTTGGCATCTGTGGATAAAAGCTTGAAGCGATTAAATACAGAGTACATTGATGTGCTTCTCCTCCATCGGCCAGATGCATTAATGGAACCAGAAGAAGTAGCTGAAGCCTTTAATATACTACAAAATAACGGTAAAGTCCGTCATTTTGGTGTCAGTAATCAAAACCCCATGCAAATTGAATTATTAAGCCGTTACTTAGATCAAAAATTAATTATTAACCAGCTACAATTTAGCATCACCAACACAGGAATGATTGATTCAGGTATCAATGTAAATATGGAGATTGATAGTTCTATAAATAGGGATGGAAGTATACTTGATTATTGTCGGTTAAAAGATATTACAATCCAGGCCTGGTCACCTTTTCAGTATGGATTTTTTCAAGGTGTCTTCCTGGACAATGACAAGTTTCCTGAATTAAATAAAACAATTGATAAACTGGCAGAAACAAAAGGTGTGACAAATTCTGCTATTGCCATTGCTTGGATTTTAAGACATCCTGCTAAAATCCAGCCTATTGTGGGCACTACCAACGTAATACGCCTAAAAGAAATCTGTCGTGCATCTGAAATAGAAATTACAAGGCAAGAATGGTATGAAATATATAAAGCTGCTGGTAATCAATTGCCATAGTTTTAAATAGCAAAAAAGCTCTCCAAGATAATCTTTTTGGATGAGCTTTTGTTTTAATCTATAAAATCAATATATTCATACCTGTTTTACTAAATATATAGCTACATTGTCATCAACTATCACTTTGTCTCCGTACACTAAAAACTTTCCATCTTTACAAGCTCCTAAACCATCAGGTATATAACCTCTTTTAATATATAACCTTTGAGCTGACCCATAGTCTGGCATAAGCCCAACCCCAATGCCAATCTTATTATTTATAGCTGCAACTCTCTTTTCTGCTTCATCCAATAGTGCGGTACCTATTCCTTTTTTTCTTACTTTAATAAGAACATTTAGATCCACAACTTCTGGAATATTTGAATCCTGAAAGGGCTTATAATTTGATCGCCATTGAATTGTTACATACCCAGCAAAATTATTATCATATTCAGCAATAATAACATCTCTCTTTCCTTCCAAATGCTCTTTTAAGTATCTTTCATATTGCTCTTTAGTCTTATTCCAGCCCTGTAATCGAAATGCATTCGATATGGTTTCGCAATCTTCTTGCTTAATATTTCTTATTATCAGTCTATTATCCATTAAAAATCTCCTTTCCTGAACAATACTTTCCTCTACCACCATGAGGGACTTTTCTATCAGTAAATTTAAAAGCTAGATCAGTATTTTTAAACCTTTATCTTTCTTTATGCAGTCACTAACTGTGTATGTCTCTTCTGTTATAACCAATAAAACCAATGACTACAAATATTACTGATATAGTAGTTAATACTCCAATTTTTGCAAAATTTATTTCTTCTGTTGGCAATTTGGGAACATTTCCAAAAGGCGATAGTTTAGCCATCCACTGTGGAAACTGAAGTAAGCTTCCTAAATATACTACAAAAAATGAATAGCCTAAGTATAACCATATAACAACGATCCCCTGAGGTAAAACACCAATTAATAAAATTGCCAAACCAATCATGACCCACATAGCTGGCAAGTATACCATAATAGCCTTCAATATCGTCTTAAGGGCTATAGGATCATTCATTACTACTGATCCTGCCGACCACAACCCTAATGCTGCAAGTAATAGTACCATGAAACCAACTACGAGAGAAATCAATAAAAAACTAGCTATCAACTTTGTACGAGATACTGCTCGAGCCAGCAAATGCTCAACTCGATTTCTTTTTTCTTCTCCTTTTAGTTTTAAAACCATCATCACAGCTGGAACAGTACATAGCATAGAAATAACTGAGGCCAACATAGTTAAAAATTGTTCTGTTAAAGAAAATCCTTCTACATGATTTAGTAATTCTCGGATCATTTCATTATTAGCAAAAAAGGTTTCCAAGTCACCCAAAACGGACCCATATGAGATACCTAAAACAAACATACCGATAGCCCAAGAAATAATAGCTGTACGTTGGAGCCTTAATCCTAACCCTAAGGGACTTTGAAGGAAAGCTGAAGCTGCCTTTCTTCCTGGCTTTGCCGGTATAAATCCAGCCTCTAAATCACGAATTGAATTTAAATAAAAAGCAAGACCCAAGATAACAAATGATAGAAAGATTGCTAATAAAATAGGCCACCAATAATTGTTCACATATACTTCAGTACGCAAAATCCAACCTAATGGTGAAATCAATGAAAGGACTTCATTGCTAACATCACCAATTCCTCGGATAAGGTAAGATAAGCCTAGAAATGTAAAGGAAAGTCCTACTGCTCCTCTATTACTTGCTGAAAGCTGAACAAATAATGCAGTAATAGCTGCAAAAAAGATACCTGTTACACCTAATACAGCCCCATATAATAGAGAGCCTTCTAAATCCATGCTTTCAATCCTTAGAGCATGCAACCCTAAGCCTAAAAGGATAGACAAAAGTATATTTGTAACAAATGCTATAAAAGTAGTTGCCCCTAGATTAGATAAGCGCCCCACTGGAAGAGATCGAATCATTTCAATACGACCTTCCTCTTCATCTCTTCGAGTATGGCGTGTGACAAGTAAAATGCTCATAATAGCCACAGCTATAGCTGTGAAAAGAATCATCTGATGTCCCATCATCGCCCCAATTGTATAATTATCTATTCCATATCCAGGTCCTACCATTGCCGTCATAGCAGGATTTCTCATAGTCTCAGCAATTCCCTGTCTTTCAAGTTCTGTAGGATATAGCTTTGCAAAAGCTGGTGCTATCATCATTGTAATTAAAATTATAGCAATTAACCAAATTGGTATTCGAATACGGTCACGACGTAAAATTAAACGAATCAATTGTCCTGTATTATAATACATTTGCTTTAACATTATAATACACCTCCGTCTCCTTTGTAGTGACGCATAAATAGATCTTCTAATGTAGGTGATGCGCTTTCA
Source organism: Candidatus Epulonipiscium sp. (assembly GCA_012799415.1). Lineage (GTDB taxonomy): Bacteria > Bacillota > Clostridia > Lachnospirales > JAAYNZ01 > JAAZLH01. The sequence goes on from JAAZLH010000108.1 coordinate 10,847, forward strand.
AATTTGACAATTTCAAATTGACTTACATACTTAATCACATTGCCTATTTCTTCTGTATCCACTTGGAAAGAAACTGAATTGTTATTTTCTTCTATACCATGAACGCCTTTCATTTCATTTAGAGATTGAATCCGTTGTTTTGTCTCTAGAAGTATATTTGTTCTTGTCAGATGGCGTAAATCATATAAACTACCAGCTTCAATTATCTTACCTTGGCGAATAATACTAACCTTATCACATAATCGTTCTACTTCAGATAAGATATGACTGGAGAGCAAGATACTTTTTCCTTTCTTTTTTTCCTCTAATACACATTCTTGAAAAACTTGTTCCATTAAAGGATCAAGACCTGACGTAGGCTCATCTAAAACATAAAGGTCTGCATCTGAAGCAAAAGCTGCAATCAAAGCAACTTTTTGCCTATTACCTTTTGAATAATTTCTACACTTTTTGCTTGGATCTAAATCAAATTTTTCAATAAGTTCTTCTCTGCGACTTTTATTATTAGATCCCCGAAGTTTTACAAATAAATCAATGACTTCTCCACCTGTAATATTTGACCATAGATTCACATCACCAGGTACATAAGCAATTTGCTTATGAATTTCAACCGCATCCTTCCAAGCATCTTTCCCAAAAATAGTAACTTCACCATATGTTGCTTTCAAGATACCTAGTAATATGCGGATAGTAGTTGTCTTTCCTGCTCCATTGGGCCCAATAAATCCATAAATCTCTCCCCTATTGACTTTAAGATTGACCCCATCTAAAGCAGTAAAATCACCAAACTTCTTTGTCAAATTCCTTATGTTTAAAATAGACATCAATTACCCTCCTTCTTATTTGTAAGATTTTTCTGACAAAACTGCCTAGGTATATAATAGACTACTTATAATTTCCACCATTTATGAATAAACTATCTTCATCTATTAAAAGCATATCATTTTTAGGCTTAGATAGCCAATATTTTATTTTATTTGGGACTAAATTTACTTCATAAAACATATTATTTTCTATGGTATTTTTGATCATAAAGCTATCCTTGAGGATGATAAACTAAATAGTTAAAATATCCATTGCCAAGTTATCCTAAAGAGAAATATATCATATTTTAAAATAGTAATAAGGCCAACATCCGTATATTCCCCACGGTTGTTGGCCTTATTATACTTATATTCTATTATCTTCCTAATTCAATAATATTGCTAACAAGAGCTTTACATCTTCCACAATCAGTACCAGCTCCTGTAACCTCTCCAACTTTTTCTACTGTATCGGCACCATTTTTTACAGCATCAATAACTGCTTTAAGTGAAACATTCTTGCAACCACATACAGATTCTAGAATCTTGTCTAATTCACTTTTACACCCTTCACAAGTTGTACAAACCCCAGTCTCTTCTACTAATTCATCCATCATTCTAACTCCATTACACATAGCTTTTCTAATTGTGATATAATCTACATTGCTTGTAGTACAAATGATTCTGTTTCCTGCCATTTTTATAAATCTCCTTTTATCCTCGTTGTTTTTTATAGATATACATACTTATACCTACTAGTATATCAAAGTTTTTTACTCTTTTCAAAGTCAATATTTAGACATTACAGGCAGGACTTGTATCCATTAACAGGACCCACATTAAAACCAC
>JAAZLH010000109.1 GCA_012799415.1 Candidatus Epulonipiscium sp.
ATGAGATGATTGTTTTGGTCTAGTACAAAAATAGCACCTGATGTTCCAATATCAATCGATTGTAAATTGCGAAATAATAAATCATCGTTTAATTTAATAATCAGCTGGTTATTATTTTCTGTTTTTGAGCCATAAGGGAGAGAGGTGATGAAAACAAGATCACCTTTTAAAGGAAGTTCACCAGGTGTCGGCTTCAGGAAAGTGTTGTAATAATATTGATTATAAAATTTTTGTCCAAGGAGATCATCGTGATAGTAATAAAGATAATCATCTAAGCGATAAGCGTAGGGCAGTTGAATGACATAATTTAGATTAGATGAAAAAATATAAATATCATCAATGACCTGGTTTATTTGCTTATAATTGGGTGTACTATTACAAAAAGTATAGATATCAAAATAATTTTTATGATTAATAACAGACGAATGATTTTGAAGTAAAGACGAAAGAATAGGGTTGGAACTAATATATTCAGCAATATGCTTAACTTCTTGAAGCTGTGAGTCCACTTTTTCGCCAACTTGATTTAAGATAGCAATATTTCTACTGAGTTCAGCTGTTACGGCAGTTTGTAGTCCAGTATGATAAATTTTAAAAATTAATGCAAAAGGTATAATTAAAATTAACAAGTATGACAAAGATGTCTTTAAAACGACTCTTGTTAATGAGGTATTCACCAAGGACTCCTCCTTTTTACTAGATTCAATAGAAAACTATCAATATACTTCTATCATATCAATTTTCTATCATAGGTCAAGGAAAAAATGATCATGAAATAAAAAATGTATGGCTGTTTTTAAAATTGTTCCTTGTAAAAAGTGCTGAATTTATGATATTTTTTAAGTGAATAAAGAGTATTATATCCAAAAAAAAGAGGGGACGGATGAATCTATGGGAAAAAAAGCAAGCAAAATTCTTTTTTTGATGATGGCCATTCTTATTTTAGTTGTTGGGTGTAGTAACAATAAAAGTCAGCCAAGTGGTGGTACCAAGACAGAACCTAGTGAGCAAACAAACAAAGGCAATGAAAACAGTAAAGAGGAAGAGCTTTATACGGAAGTAGGAACATATCCTATTGTCACAAAACCCATTACGATGAAAATGTTTTTACGTACAGTACCCAATATTATTGATTATTCAACGAACGAGTTTACAAAATTTATGGAAGAAACAACAGGAATCAAATGGGAGTTTGAAACAGCTACCTCTGATGCTGTACAAGAAAAAATCAACTTATTGATGGTTAGTAAAGACTTCCCAGATGCTTTTATGTTTGATACACCTGATGAAGGAAAATTCGGCGTAGAAGAAAAATTATTATACCCAATCGGAGATTTAATAGAAAAAAACATGCCTAATTATATGGAAGTGATGAAAGCCTTCCCAGATATTAAAGGAAGAACAACAGCAACGGACGGAGAGATTTATAATCTAGGTATTGTAAATCAATGTTATCATTGTACCTATGCACAAAAAATGTGGGTTAATATCATGTGGTTAGAAAAAATGGGTATGAAAGAACCAACGACAACAGAAGAATTTATAGAAGTGTGTAAAAAGTTCTTAGAAATTAATCCAGGCGGAATTGCTGTAGCAGGTTCTATTGATGGATGGCATCAAGATTTCATTCCGTTTTTGACCAATGCCTTTATTTTAGATCCAGGATATAGTACAGATCCAAAGGCCAAGACAAAAATTGTTTTATCTCCTGATGGCAAACTAGATACCATTGTTAATAAGCCAGAATATCAAGAAGCAATGAGATTTTTAAATGAATTGTATAAAATAGGAGCTATTTATGAAGGATCATTTACACAAAATTCAGGTTCGTTAAGAAACTTATTATCACAGGCAGATGAACCTGTTCTATTTGTGCCTGCCGGTACAATTTCTGACTTGTTAGATTCTTCATCTAATAATGAGGCCTATCGTCACTATAAAACCATTGCCCCATTAGAAGGACCAAGCGGTTTAAAACAAGTAACCTACTTTAAACATTCAGGAATTGGATCAAGAAGTTTTACATTAACAAAAACATGTAAATACCCAGAAGCAGCATTACGATGGGCTGATTTCTTCTATACTTTTGAAGGTACATTAACATCTCAATTTGGTTTTGAAGGAAAAGACTGGGTTAGAGCTGAAAAAGGAGATATCGGATTAAATGGGGAGCCAGCTTTATATAAAATTTTAACATCCTACTCCTCAGAACCACAAAATTTAGACTGGCAAGACGTTGCCATTGGGTATCGACCTTCTGTTTTTAGACTAGGAGAAGCAACAGATCCAAATGTGGATGTAGGTGCTCCAGAAGGCTTAGAAGCTTTACTCATTGAAGAAACGAAGAGAAATTATGAGCCACATCCACAAAAGGCTGGTAATTATGACGTATTACCTGCCATTAAATTGTTAGAGCAGGAATCTTCAGATATTCAAACGATTACAGTAGAATTAGGAAAATATATTGAAGAAATGCGTGTTGCTTTCATTACAGGTGGAAAAGATATTGATAAACATTGGGATGAGTATATTAAAGGACTTGAGAATTTAGGATTAGAAAAATATCTTACCGTTTATCGCGGGGCTTATGATCGACAATATAAATAATAAAAGCCTTTTCCTTTTGGACTATTATGTCCAAAAGGAAAAGATTTTACAAAAATCTCATAAGGTCTTTATGGATCTTGAGGGGGGAAATAGATGTACACTCGTTTAGATGCCATAGAAAGAAAAAGCAAAAGAACAAAAATGAAATCACAGTGGCAGTTTTATTTAATGTTATTACCACCACTATTATACATACTTACATTTCATTACACTCCCATGTTCGGAATTGTTATGGCCTTTAAAAAATTTAGTGTGTCAAGGGGAATATGGGGAAGCCAATGGGTTGGATTTACACATTTTAAACAATTTTTAGCTTCACCTTCTAGTTTACGTATCATTTGGAATACATTATATTTAGGGATTTATACTTTAATCGTTGGGTTCCCAATCCCTATTTTACTAGCCATTGGTCTCAATGAGGTAGGGAATCAAAGATTTAAAAAAACAGTGCAAATGGTAACTTATGCACCTTATTTTATTTCAACAGTTGTTATGGTTGGTCTTGTGATGCAGATTACAGATTTACGAACAGGCGTTATTAATGATCTTCTTCGCCTTGTGGGTAAAGACCCCATTAATTTTTTTGGGAGTGCTACGATTTTCCCTTCCCTTTATGTTTGGACAGGAATTTGGCAAACAACAGGGTATTCAGCCATCATTTATTTAGCAGCTCTGTCTGGTGTCAGTAAAGAGTTGCAGGAAGTAGCGATTGTAGACGGGGCCTCTCGTTTACAACGAATCTGGCATATTGATTTACCAGCCATTCGACCACAAATTATTATATTACTCATTTTTAATGTGGGAGCCGTGATGAATATCGGTTTTGAAAAGGTTTACTTAATGCAAAACCCATTAAATATGGCTACATCAGAGGTTATTGCCACCTTTGTGTATAAAATTGGTCTTGTCAATGCGGATTATAGTTTCTCCACAGCCGTTGGATTATTTAATTCTGTGATCAGTTTTATTCTTTTAATTACTGTGAATGAGTTAGCCAAACGATTTTCAGATACAGGTGTTTGGTAAAATTCATGTTAATTATAAGATCTTATAGATAGGAAGTGAAAAAATATGTTAGAATTAAATAAATCTAAGAATAATTCAGGAAATAAAATCTATAAAAAAAGTAAAAACAATAGAATGAAAGAATCTTTTACAGATCAGGTTTTTCTAATTTTCATTTATATTATGTTATCTCTTGTTTTAGTGATTATTTTATACCCCCTTATTTATGTAGTGAGTGCATCCTTCAGCAATCCTCAAGCGGTTATTAGTGGGAAGGTATGGTTACTGCCTGTAGAGCCCACATTAAGAGGATACCAAGCTGTGTTTAAAAATCATCAATTATTATCAGGATTTACAAATTCCTTTATTTATATGATTTTTGGAACTCTGCTAAATTTAGTGATGACCATGCTTTGTGCCTATCCTTTGGCGAAAAAAGATCTGGTTGGGCGAAATATTATTACAGGTCTTTTTGTGCTTACTATGTATTTTAGTGGTGGATTAGTTCCTTCTTATATGTTAATACAAAAATTGGGCTTATTGAACACAAGAGGAGCTATGATCATTCCAACAGCCTTATCTGTATGGAATGTGATTATCGCAAGGACTTATTTACAAAACAATATTCCAGATAGCTTATTTGAAGCAGCAGAAATGGATGGCTGCACACCGATTATATTTTTTATTCGTATTGTTTTGCCTTTATCTGCACCTATATTAGCTGTATTAACTCTCTACTATGGCGTAGGACATTGGAACACTTATTTTAATGCTATGATTTACTTAAAAGATCAAAAATTATTTCCATTACAATTGATCCTTAGAAATATCTTAATTATGAATCAGGTGGATCCAACCATGGTGCAGGATGCAACAGTGATGCAACAGAAACAAGGATTGATTGACTTATTAAAGTATGCAGTCATTGTTGTAGCCAGCGTACCTGTACTAGCTATTTATCCCTTTGTGCAAAAACATTTTGTAAAAGGGATTATGATAGGAGCATTAAAGGGATAAAAGGTGATAAAAAGAATTTATAGGAGGGAAGAAAATGTTTGATAGAGAAGCTTATAATAAAAGAGTAGACTGGTTTGTCAAAGATCGATTTGGTATGTTTATCCATTGGGGGTTGTACTCCATACCTGCTAGGGGAGAATGGATACGGTCTACAGAGCAAATGAGTAAAGAAGACTATCAACAATATTTTGATGAATTTGACCCTGTAGATTATGATCCAAAGAAATGGGCTAAGGCGGCAAAGATGGCAGGGATGAAATATGTGGTTTTAACAGCTAAACATCATGATGGATTTTGTTTATTTGATAGTGCTTATACAGACTATAAATCCACCAATACAAAATGTGGACGTGATTTAGTAAAGGAATATGTAGAAGCCGTTCGAGCAGAAGGCTTAAAAGTAGGGTTATATTATTCACTCATTGATTGGTGCCATGAAGATTACCCTCATTATGGAGATCGTATTCATCCAATGAGAAACAATGAGGAATACAAAAATATGGAACATGATTTTGAAAAATATTTAGAGTATATGCATAATCAAGTTAGAGAGATATGCACCAATTATGGGAAAATTGATTTACTATGGTTTGATTTTTCCTATGATAATATGACTGGGGAAACATGGAGAGCAACAGAATTAGTGCAAATGATTAGGGAACTTCAACCCCATGTTATTATAGATAATCGATTGGAAGTCAGTGGAGAAGGCTATGGATCCTTAGTAACGAAAGAACCTAGTATATATTCAGGAGATTTTGTAAGCCCAGAGCAAATCATCCCATTAGAAGGAATACTTGATGAAGAAGGAAATCCTGTTGTTTGGGAAGCCTGTATTACCATGAATAATAATTGGGGATATTGTGAAAGAGATCAGTTCTTTAAATCACCAGATATGTTGATTAAAAAATTAGTTGAATGTGTAAGTAAAGGTGGAAATTTATTGCTGAATGTAGGTCCAGATCCAAAAGGAAATATCCCTCCAGAGTCCATGTATATTCTTGGTGAAATAGGGTATTGGATGGATAGAAACGGTAAAAGTATTTATGGTTGTGGTTATGGAGAACTAGAAAAACCAGAATATGGGCGTATTACACGAAAAGGTAAAAAGATATACTACCATGTTTTCGATAATCCGATTGGTTTTGTACCATTGGTGGGATTAAAAAAAGAGGAGATTAAAAAAATACGTTTATTAGCAACAGGAACAGAATTGAAAATTGCAGATAGCTGGATTTGTAGTAATTATCCTGATACTGTATTTGTTTCTTTTGGTCCAAATCCGATGATGCCAGATCCTATTAATACAGTCATAGAGGTAGAGTTACTTTAATTGTAAGCACTCCTTGACTATGAATGGGGAGCAAGAAGATGAGATTGGCTAAACAATATAAAAAAAGCATGATTACTATGACAGATGCCTATGACCATATTCTTTATGAGGGAAAATTATTTGACATCCCTATGAAAGAAAACATTATCATTGAAAAAAGTATTGCATTTTTTTCCGATCCAGAACCCTGCTTTATTCATAGGAATGCAGTGTTGTCTAGGCTCTATATAGAGATGATGGAGTTGTTTTTAGGGAGAGAAGATAAGAAGATTGAAATTAAAAGCTTAA
>JAAZLH010000110.1 GCA_012799415.1 Candidatus Epulonipiscium sp.
ACATCTGCCTCAGGAATGATGGCTCAGTATGAAAAGATGGATACCATTTCAAATAACTTAGCTAATGTTGATACAGTGGGTTATAAAAAAGATCAAGTAATTACGGCTTCTTTTGAAGAAGAGCTGGTAAAACGAATCAATGATAGGCAAGGGCAAGTACCTGTGAGTCGCCCTAAAAATATAGGCACAATGAGTCTAGGCGTAAAAGTGGATGAAATTTTCACTAACTTTACCCAAGGATCTCTACAAGAAACCAATCAAGAGTTGGATCTAGCATTACATGGTGTAGGTTTTTTTACTGTGCTGGCACAAGAGGGTGGCGAAGAACGCTACACTAGAAATGGTGCATTTCTTTTAGATCCAAGTCGCCGACTGGTAACAGCTACTGGGGAGCGTGTAATGGGGCAACAAGGTCCTATTACTTTGCCAGTAGGTGATGTAACCATAAAAGATACAGGTGAAATTTTTGTGAATGGAGTTTTTATCGATCGCTTACAAATTCAATCTTTTGACGATTCTAGGACACTGCGAAAAATAGGAGATAATTTATTGGCTGCTACAGAACAAAGCCAGCCTAGGGCTTTTGAAGGAACTGTGCGTCAAGGTTTTTTAGAATCTTCTAATGTAAACCCTGTTCGCGAGATGGTAGAGATGATTACTGTTATGCGTACTTATGAGGCTAGCCAAAAGGCACTTCAAGCCCAAGATCAAACCCTTGAAAAACTCATCAATGAAGTCAGTCGAGTATAATGAAAGATGATAGAGAGGAGAAATAGATTATGATGCGTTCCCTTTGGACAGCAGCGTCCGGTATGAAAGCCCAACAACTTAATATTGACACCATTTCAAATAATTTGGCTAATGTTAATACAACGGGGTATAAAAAAGAACGTCTAGAATTTCAAGATTTACTTTATGAAACCATTCAACGAAGTGCTAATGATGGTGAAGGTGGAGGACGTCCTGTGAATTTACAAGTAGGACATGGTGTTAGACCTATTGCTACCTTTAAAAACTTCTCCACGGGCAATATAGAAACCACTGAAAATCCATTAGATATTGCTATTGATGGTAAAGGTTTTTTTGCAATAGAAAATCGTAATGGGGAAGAAGTATATACCAGAAATGGTAGCTTTAAAGTCAGTGTTATAGACGATGAACTGATGCTTGTTACCTCAGATGGATATCCTGTACTGGGGCTTGATGATGAGCCTATTTATATTCCAGAAAATGTGCAAATAGAAGACCTTACCATTACAGAAGATGGAATTTTACAGTATGTAGATGAAGACCAAGAAGTACAGGAATTAGATAACCAAATAAAAATTGTGCAGTTTGCTAACCGAGCTGGTTTAGAAGCCGTTGGACAAGGTTTTTATAAAATGACTCCTGCATCAGGAGAACCACTTTATGAAGCGGATGGAGAGATTCTAAATCCAAGTCGTTTAATTCAAGGGGCTTTAGAGTCCTCAAATGTACAAGTTGTAGAAGAAATGGTGAAGATGATTATTGCTCAGAGAGCTTATGATATTAATTCGAAAGCTATCCAAACATCGGATGATATGTTAGCTACAGCTAACCAATTAAAACGATAAAAGTAACAAGTAAGAGGTGATTTGGTGAAAGTTTTGAACGATTCAATTCTGCAGGGAATGAATATGCAAGGTACAATGATTGTACAAAGAGATAAAACAGATGCATTTCAAAAGCAGTTAGAATTAGCAGCAGCTAAGCAAGAAGATGCTGCGCTGAAGGAAGCTTGTCAACAATTTGAGGCTTATTTTATTCAACAAATGTGGAAGGAAATGAGGAGTACTTTATCAGATGATGGTCTGATTCCTAAAAATCGAGGAGAAGAAATATTTCAAGAAATGCTAGATGCAGAGTACTCTAAAAAGTCTTCTGAAGGGCAAGGAATTGGTATTGCCCAGACTTTATACAGACAATTAAGCAAACGGAATAATCAGATATTATAAGAGGAGATCCACTGACACCATATATCAGTGGATCTTTGTATTATAGACAAGACCTATCTTCATATAGTATAATAAAGTGAATTTTAGGCAAAAACATAATTATTAAAGATAGGTGATAAGATGGAATCCATACCAACAAAGTGGCTTGTGTTTTTTATATCAGCAATCCCTATATTAGAGCAGAAAGCGGCCATTCCCATTGGATTAGCAGCGAATCTTCGTTATACAACGATTTTTTTCTATAGTTTATTAGGGTCATTACTGCCATCTCCTTTTATTATATTACTAATAGATAAGGTTTTTATATTTCTTCGGAGGTTTGCTTTTTTTGAAAAAATTATTGATAAATTAGAGAAGAGAGCTTTCCAAAAAGGAAAAACAGTAGAAAAATATGCTTTGTTTGGATTATTTATTTTAGTTGCCTTGCCTCTTCCGGGTACAGGTGTTTGGACAGGATCATTAGTAGCAGCTTTACTAAAGTTAAATATAAAAGATGCCTTGGTTGTTATTGCTTTAGGTGCAGCGGTTTGTGGTTTATTTATTTTACTTTCAGGTGTTGGAGTTTTATCTATTATTGACTAGAGATTGATTCAAATAACAGAAGTAGAACCTATGGAAAGGTCTCACTTCTGTTATTTTTGAATCAGGATATGATTTAAATTTGTCCTTATTGTAAAAAAAATAGGGACATGTTAAGATGGAAATAAGAAGTGGAGGTCGAAAGCATGCGTTTATCAAAAGAAGAAATCAAATTCATCCAAGATGCAGTTAAAAAAGCAGATGAAGATGCCTGTGTCTACCTTTATGGATCTAGAGTTCATGATGATAAAAAAGGGGGAGATATTGATTTATTGATTCTTTCTCAAAGATTAAAACAGGAAGATGCACATATAATCAGAGAAGAACTATGGGAAGCCATAGGAGAACAACGAATTGATATACTAATTGTAAAAGATAAAACTCACCCCTTTACACGTATAGCTTTAGAGGAAGGAGTGTGCTTATGAAACCACATGAAAAAGAATTGTTACAAGAAGAATTGAGGCTTCTACAAGATGCAAAGAAAATCTTAGAATATTCTTATCATGAGTGTCAACGGATTGGGATCAAGGAAAGTTATACTTTTGAAGAGTTAGATAAATTTGAAGCGCTTACAAGTAGATTTGCAAGAACCAGTGATGTTCTCATCCAAAAAACTTTTCGTCTGATTGATCGAATAGAGTTGGAAAGCCCAGGTAGTGTTATTGATCGGATTCATCGGGCAGAACGAAGAAGTTTAATTTCTTCAGCAGATCTTTTTAAGGAAATTAGGCGAATTCGAAATGATATTGATCATGAATATATTCCGGGAATCATCGAGCTCATTTTTGAAAAAGTATTACAATTAACGCCCCAACTGATTGATAGTATTGAACGAGTAGAAAGATATTGTGATAAATATTGCAAATAAAAGATAAATTTGATAAAAATGTAAGGAACCTGTGAAACAAAAGAAAGGAAGTCGACAAAATGATTGTAGCCCAAGATGGGAGTGGAAACTTTACAACGGTTCAAGAAGCTATTGATGCCATCCCAAAGAACAATACTGAAAGAGTTATCATTTTCATTAAAAACGGAGTTTATAAAGAAAAGTTGTATATTGATAAGCCATTGATCACTCTAAAAGGAGAAGACCCAGAAAAGACAATTCTCACCTTTGATGATTATGCACGAAAGATAATGGAAAATGGCGAGGAAATGGGAACTTTTCGTACCAGCAGTAGTTTTATCGGAGGAAATGATTTTATAGCAGAAAATATTCATTTTGAAAATAGCGCAGGGGATGGTCGTACATGGGGACAAGCTGTTGCAGCTTATGTAGACGCAGATCGTGTAGTGTTTAGAAATTGTATTTTTACTGCTTATCAAGATACTTTGTTTACAGGCCCCCTACCAAGTAAACCTAAAATTCCCGGTTCCTTTAAGGGGCCAGGGGAAGGTAAAGTTAAGATTTCAGGAAGACAGTATTATGAAAACTGTAGATTAGTAGGAGATGTAGATTTTATTTTTGGATCTGCCATAGCAGTTTTTCATCAATGTACCATCTTTTCTAGAAATCGAGATATGGATGTAAATGGTTATATCACGGCAGCTTCTACTCCAAAAGACCAAGAGTATGGATATGTTTTTCTAGATTGTCGATTAGAAAGTGATGCAAAGGAAAACACAGTTTACCTAGGCCGGCCTTGGCGAGAATATGCCCATGTGGCTTTTCTAAATTGTTGGATGGATCAGCATATTAAATGTGAAGGCTGGGATAACTGGAGAAATGAAGAAAATGAAAAAACGGCTAAATATTATGAGTATAAAAGTTATGGTCCAGGTGCTCGATTAAAAGAAAGGGTTAAATGGGCTCATATTTTAACAGAGGAAGAAGCTGAAAATTATAAAATAGAAAAAGTATTAGCAGGATCCGACGGTTGGAATCCTCAACATATTTAATTTTATATCTTCATTAGCAGGAAAGGTACATTTTCCTAGCTCAAAATAAAAACATAGTATATTCTGAGAAAAAGGGATCTACTATGTTCTTTTAATGAACTAGGAAAGTCTGTCTTACTTACAAGAGAGCAAACCCTCCTAGTTAACTTAAAAATCTGTATTTTTTGCACTTTTTCTGTAAGGCAAAGACACAAATTTTTGTAACTGATATAACAAATGATTACAAAAGAGATAAGGTGAGGAGGAATTGGTTTTATGTCTATAATAAGTTTTTTCAAATTAGTAGAAATTCAAACAAAACTAGCTAGTGTAATTCCATTTTTTCTAGGAAGTCTATATAGTATCTATCGTTTTCAAGCATTTAATATAAAGAATTTCTTTCTTATGTTTATTTCCCTTCTGTGCTTTGATATGGCAACTACGGCTATTAATAATTATGTTGATTATAAAAAGGCCCAGAAAACAGAAGGATATAATTATGAAGTACATAATGCTATTGTTCAATATAATTTAAAAGAATTTACAGTAGTCATAACAATTATTTTGTTAATAGGAGTAGCAGTATGTTTTGGCTGGCTTTTATATCTTCGGACATCTTTATTTGTTTTAGCTTTGGGAGTTCTATCTTTTCTAGTAGGTATTTTATATACTTTTGGTCCTCTTCCAATTTCAAGAATGCCCCTTGGGGAAGTTTTTTCAGGTTTTTTCATGGGCTTTCTAATTCCTTTGATAGCTGCTTATATTCATATTTCAGATTTAGATATTATTTCTCTAACCTATGATCAGGGAAGTTTGAAAGGAAGTTTAAATGTAGTAGAAGGTATCTATTTGTTTCTGTTTTCTATACCAGCAATAGCAGGGATTGGAAATCTAATGTTAGCCAACAATATTTGTGATATAGAAGATGATATTCAAAACAATAGGACCACTCTCCCAATTTTTATTGGGCGAGAGAAGGCGCTTCAATTATTTAAGTGGATTTATATACTTGCCTATATAGATATTATAGTATTGATACTGTTAGGTATTCTGCCTTGGACAGGGGTCCTTATATTGATAACTATAGGGCCTGTTAAAAAGCATGTAAAACAATTTATGAGACAACAAACTAAAAAAGATACTTTTGTTATTGCGGTTAAAAACTTTATGCTTTTAGGCGGAAGTCAAGTTGTAGCAGTTTTATTAGGGTTATTATTTATAAAATAAAAAGCCATCGATACAAAGATGGCTTTTTTGTATTTCAAGATTCAATAAATAAATTACTTAAAATAAGGACGTGGAAGCAAGGAGACGAGAAGAAGTCACAGTTCGAGTATGCATAGGCCCTTATTCTAGAGTGCTTCTGTTTTGAGGATGAATATCTATATAGATCTTTGCTATAAAATATTTAGATTATAAGGTTTCGTATCTGTAATAAGGAGATAGGCGAATAAGGAAAAATATGCTATAATTAGAGTAATGAGAAAATTTGAAATAGGGGGGGAGAAGATGACTGTAGAACAAATCATGAGAAAGAGATTTTTAGCTTTTCGTGAGACAGATCGGGTGGGGCCTGTATTAGATTGGATGGATCAAGCTCAAGTTGTAGGAGGAGTTGTTTTGAATGAAAAAAAACAACTGGTTGGCTTGGTGTACGAGAAGAAATTATACCAAGGTTTATTTCAACAAGAATATGATCCCCTACAAGTAATTGAAAATATTATGGAATCAAAAATAATTACTGTAGATAAAAACGAAAATTGGATAAAAGCAGCTAAGAAAATGCGCATTTATGATCTTTCTATCCTTCCTATTGTGGAAAATGGCCATGTACTTGGCATATTGATGCTTGAAGATATGTTGGATCAATTTCTTCTTCATATTGAAAGTGGAAATTGAATTTTTTATAAGCCATAACGCCTATATCAAAATAATAAATCATTCAGTATAATGGGGGTAATATGTAGGTGTGAAAACAAAAAAATAGCAATAGAGGGATAAGAAGAGGTGAAAGAATGTTAAAATTATCTTTAACAGAGCTCATACAGAAAGTAGACGACATTCCAGTCTTACCTGATATCGTTTATCGAGTCATTACATTAACAGAAGATCCAAATTCTACAATTACAGATTTAGAACAGGTTATTTTACAAGATCAAAGTCTGACAGCTCGTATTTTGCGTTTGGCAAACTCAGCTTATTATGGATATACACGAACCATATCGACCATCTCAGAGGCTGTTATATTATTAGGTTTTTCTACTATGCGTAATATTGTTCTAGCTGCTACGATGAATAAGTTTTTAGTAAGTGAAGTACCTGGTTATGGGCTGGATAAGGGAGAGTTGTGGCGCCATTCCCAAGCTTGTGCCATTACCGCTTGGCATCTAGCGAGAAGAATTAAAATGAAAAATCCAGACAAAGCATATACAGCGGCTTTATTAGAAGATATCGGGAAAGTAATTCTTAGTGTTTATATGAAAGAGGCCTATGAATCTGTTCTTGTTCGCCTAGAACAAGAGGGAGAATCCTTTTTAAATGTAGAACAAGAGATACTTGGTTTTGACCACGCTCAAGTAGGGGG
>JAAZLH010000111.1 GCA_012799415.1 Candidatus Epulonipiscium sp.
ATTCTGTTTTGTACTTTGCTGAAGGGAAATATGATTATTATTATTTTCTAAAGTATCCTCGAGCAAATGATGAAAAATGTAATCTTTATTTTGCTCTTTGTCCAAAGCAGAGTAATTAAAAAGATGCTTACCATTTTCATCATAGATACCAATTGCATAGTCATCTTCAAATAGGGACTTAAAATTTTCAAAGGTATCCTCATAAGAGGGTGTTATCACAATGATATTAGTATAGGAATTGCTCGGCACTTGACAAATTAGGAGAAGAGCATTTTGACTGTTATCATATATGTAAAAAGGATTTGCCGTTGTCAATGCATATGGAAACCAGGCTTTGTTTTGGATTTTACTAAGAGAATCCACTGTTGTACCATGTGGGTACAGATTTGTCCCTGTATATAAAGTGATGCTTTTTATTCCTTTATGCATAGCCTGAGTCATCACAAATTTTGAATCAAAGATTTCCCGATCCGCAATAAACATCTCATAATTACTGGCATATTCTTTATCAGCAGCTTCTCGTATTGTTTCATCCCATGCAAGCGTATTAATTATTTTTTCATGCAGGGATAGATGGTGATCTAGGGATGAATTTGCCTGTTCTAATATATTATTAAGATGAACTTTTTCTTCTGAGATTAGTAATTCACGTGTTTCAACCAGGCAAAAGAATCCTAAGATTAAAATAGGAATAAGGCTGACAATGAAACAAAGAAGTATTATCTTGTTCCGAAATTTTAGATTTTGGTACCAAGTACTGATTATTTTCATAATAACCTCCAATATCTATGGGATAATGTGACGGCATGAAATCATACAAATACTCTGCAAAAAGAGTATTTACACTAAAGATATTCTGGTTACGATTTTTGACGCATTTTTTCTGGTGTTTCTCCATAATACTCATGAAAGCTCTTAATAAAATATGAGTTATTGCGGAAACCAACTGCTGTGCAGATATCACTTATTTTCATGTTCGTTTGCAGGAGCATTTGCTTTGCCTTTTCCATGCGGACTGTTTTTATGTATTTGTTAATACCGCTTCCGGTCTCGGCCTTAAATATAGTGCTCAGATAACTAGCGTTGAGATAAACTACATCTGCTAGTTTATTTAGTGTAATATCTTCATTGTAGTGAGCTGCAATATATTGTTTTACTAATTGGATAGCATGTTTGGTGTTTTTGACTTTGCTGCTATCTACCTTTTGAAGCTTGGACAATGCCGTAGTTACAACCTTCTTAATCTCATAGATAGAGGTACAGGAGAATATTTTCTCAATATCCTTCATTAATTCTTCTTGATTTTGGTTTTTGTAGAGTAGTTGCATAAGTTTCGAGTATATAAAGCGCACATAGATATGGGAAACACTTTTACACTGTTCGAAGGAGTGGTTTAAACGAGTGACGTCATGCGCTAGTTTCTTAATATTGTTAGTATTAATATCCGTTTCTATTTCTGCAAGAAGCTCCGAACAAAAGTCGTATTTATCGGCCATGTTATTTTGCGGAGATTCTTTAATAAAAACATATTGATCTCTCGAAAAGAATCTGGTTTCGATTAAGCTACTCATATCTTCATATGCATCTGCAAGTAAATAGTTGGTAGTCAGCTGGGAGCTTATTGCAATATAGCATTTTGTATCATATAGTTCATAAATTCGAGCTTGCACCTTTTGACAGGTATCGATAAGATTAGAGGTGGTATGTTCCACGGAATCTTTTAGTAATAGTATAGATTGGGAAGCATCCAGATTTAAAAAATCAAATGGAACCTGGAATATCTTATGTAAGTTCTCGATAAATTTATCTGATACCATGGCATCACAATCAAAAAATGGCTCTTCGAAATGGAAGAGCAAGATGCGTGAATAATGATTTATAAAGGAAAAATCATATTCCGCTTCTAAGGAACTAAAATCCGGGAAAGGCATACGGTTTAGTGTTAAATATAGATAGTGGTTTTTGATGGCGATGCTACGTGATTCTAATGATTTCTTATTGGCTTCTGATTCGCGCAAGAGTTCAATAACTTGCAACATTGTCTTTTGAAATTCCATAGGATCCAACGGCTTTAGCAAGTAATTACAAGCATGTACTGATAAAGCGGTTTTCACATAGGAAAAATTATCATAGCAGCTAAAAAAAATAATCGGCAAGTCGGAATTCTTCTCGCGTAATCGCGTAGCTATCTGAAGACCGTTTGCAAAAGGCATTTCAATATCCGTTAACAAAAGGTCAATAGGTGTATCTTCTATAATACTTAAGGCTTGTTTTCCATTGGAAGCATGAGATATTATACGGAATAAAGAATCAAGATTAAATTGTTTAAGTAAATAAAGGACTAATTGATATTCATCTAATTCGTCCTCTGCAATTAGCATATGATATGTCATTATATAGAAACCTCCATTAGTGGTATGGTTTGCCATACCATTATATAGTACAAAGTGTTTATATTTAACATAAAAAGGGTCTAAGTCAAGTAATAGTAGTACTTGCTATACAATTATAACAAATAATACATTTAGTACAATATAATTTAATTAAAGTCATAAAAAAGTGTTATGAATCCAAAAATATTATTATGTACAGCTACAAGTGGAAATGTTACCATATATTTGTTAATATCATTAGCTAATGATGGTGAACTTACACCAGATCAGACATCAACAGCAGAGAATAAGAACTCTTCAAAAGTAATGATGGAGTATCTAAATGACCCTGATAACATAACAAATGATACCCGCACTGGCTGGGCATTCTATAATTCTCGTATTATAGGTTTAGGAGCTTCTATTGGAGCATTGGAGGCAAATGGTAATGCTAATTGGGTATCACCATTATATCCACCAACATTGCCAA
>JAAZLH010000112.1 GCA_012799415.1 Candidatus Epulonipiscium sp.
AACTGTAGGGAGCACAGAAAGCCTAAGATCAATTTTTTTCCCATCCATTTTGATTTCAACGCGACCGTCTTGAGGTAAGCGCTTTTCGGCGATGTTCATTTTTCCCATAATTTTAATCCGTGTAATAACGGCAGAATGCACCCCTTTGGAAAGTTGCATGACTTCTTGCAATTCTCCATCTACTCGCATTCGAATTCGAACTGTATTATCAAAAGGCTCAATATGTATATCGCTAGAACGTAAAGAAACTGCTTGTTTCAGTAATGAATTAAGTAGTTTAACTACTGGCGCATTATTAATTTCTTGGAGAATTTCTTCATCAATGTCAGTAATATCTGCTTGGTAGTTTTGTTTTAGCTCTTCTAAGGCTTTTTCAGCATTTTCAGTTTCATAATATTGTTCAATAGCCTGCATAATATCACTTTTTGTTGAAATAATCGGCTTCACTTTATATCCTGTACTCAATTCAATATCATCGATAGCAAAAATATTAAGTGGATCCATCATAGCAACAGTAAGGTTGTTATTCTCTTTTTGTATAGGAATAAGACTATGTTTACGAGCTAAGCTTTCTGAAATCAAATGCGGAATTTTAGGATCTATAAAAATTTTATTTAAATTTATGTGTGGAATACCCATTTGAAATTCTAATGCTTCAATAATTTGCCTTTCCGTAACAATATTTTCTTGAATTAAAATTTCTCCTAGTTTTGTCCCCTTGCTTTTTTGGAGCTGAAGGGCATATTGTAATTGGTCTTCGCTAATATAACCTGTTTCTAGCAATAAATCACCTAACCGTTTTGTTTTCATTTCTATACCCCTTTATTTTACTTTGTATACTCTAAACAGAATGATATCCTCCTATATCTTTCCGTTTGACTTTTCAGAATTTTATTTGCACTGTTTTTTCCGATTAGCTTTTTTTAATCATATATTTTATTGATCAATAAACAGCAAAAAACCGACTATGATTTATTCTTAGTCGGTTACGCCACTTCATCCCTGCAGTATAAGGCGTCCAACTATAACTGCAGTTCATCTGATCCATATATTTTTATAAAATTGTAATTATTACCTATTACAAAATCATTATACAACGCTATTTTTTAAAAATCAACATTCTATTTACAAATTTATTGTATTTTTATGTTTTTACAATCTTTTTTTACATATTATTCAATGTAACCTACCCAACTTATATGTAGGGTAGGTTGCTTATCTCATTTCTTCACTCAATTTTTTAATCGCTTTTTTTTCTATTCGAGACACATAAGAGCGAGAAATCCCCAAAGTTTCTGCAATTTCTCTCTGTGTTTTCTCCATACCATTGAGAAGGCCATATCTTAATTCTAATACTGTTCTCTCTCTTTTCTTTAGGTTACGCATCTGATGATATAAATTTTTAATCTGTATTTTTAAATCAACTTGTTCAATCACTGATTCTCCGTCATGGCAAACTACATCTAATAAGGTAATAGCATTTCCCTCTTTATCGACACCGATAGGATCTTGCAGAAAGACTTCTTGTTTTTGTTTTTTATCTGAACGTAGCATCATTAGCAATTCATTTGCTATCCTATCATAATGGCAACACCCTATCACAGTGAATAACATAATCACTTATAATAAATCCCCCTTTCTATCTTTTATTTACACTCCATCAGAATATATGTTCTTTTAAAAGGTAAAAGTTCCTAGTATCTATTTATTATCTATTATATTACATTTGCCTTTGAAATACTGCCCTAGTATCTATGGTCATGTTGGTCTACAAATCTTGTCCTCCCCTCTTTGATAATTCGAATATATTCTTCAAAAATATAAATGTTACTTTATCTAAGGCAATCTCTCTTAATTTAAATAAAAAAATCATCTCTTTTATGAGCTCTCATCATCACATAGGAAAATATCCTAAGCTCCAAGGATATAAAAACTTTTAATTTTATAATACTTTTATGAATACTTGTATTTTGGGCTCATACAATATAATGAGGACGTGTCTTCTTTATTACAAGATTACACAAGCTTGCATATTCTTAGCGGACAAACTCAAAAAGAGTTTAAAAGGCAGGAGGTGAGAAAATGGCAAATCTAGAGGTTTTCTTGAAATTCTTAACATCCTTACTAAATCTATTACTTACCATGTTCACATTCTATATTACTAAAAAAAACAAAAAGAACTCCTCTAAAAAAGAAGAGTTCTTCCAACAAGAATAAGATTTAGATTATAGGGGAGCTAGCCCCTCCCCTATAGCCTTTCTTACTTCCTATTATATTATAATTTTGAAAAATGATGACAAAACAAAGTGTTTTATTTTATGCAAGAACCTTACAGATAAAAAAGTAAGGTCCGTAATGGATCCTAACATATATTTGCATTCATAAGAGTCCATTACGGACCTTATGAAAAGAGAATATATTTATCTTTCAGTTTGACTGAAAGTAGGATTCTATTTACAAACCTTACATCACTATTATGTGAAAAATTTAAAATATTATACGTTTTATTTTAATATTTCAAAATTTATTTTTAAAAACATTATACTTATTTAAATTTTATAAGATTAGCTATTTAATTTATTTTTCTCTCTCTTAACAGAAATTCCTTCTACAACATTCTTAGTACCAGAAAATAGCCCCACAGCTGATAATCCAATATAAATTCCTTGAATAATTCCTTCCTTGATATTTCCACCAACAAACAGAATACCAAAAACTAATCCTAACATAAGAGAAAAGACTGGAATGTACTTTTCCTTGGCTCCTGCTTTTTTTAACACTTCTAGCAAACCGATAACTAAAGGTATCATTCCTATTCCTACATATTCCATAGTATCATTCCTTTCTATAATCTATATACACAGTTTCAGTTGAACTATCCCAATCCACTTTATAGCCTAGTTGTTCTAAAAAGCGAATAGGAATATAATTCATACCATCTTTTTTAAATCCTTCAATTTCTTTTTGTTGCCCATGAATACTTACTTTAATCTTTTCCATCTGTAATTGCTCCTCTTTCGGTTTAGGTGGCACATATTTCACTCCTAAATATTCAACCATAACTTTTACAACTCCTTCAGCATACTTTTTCCAATTCTTTTTTAAGCGTGTTACATCTCTTGCATTGTCTGCAAATCCATATTCTACAATGAAAGTCTCTACTGCTCCTGTCTCTCTATGCATGAAATAATAATCATGCTTAGGATCCTGTGGTAATGCCCTAGTAAAAATCCCTCGCCTAGGCATTCCTTCTACTACTATTCCATCTAATAACTTTTGTGCAAGATTTTGATTTCCATAAATGCTGTAAATAACCTCTGCTCCCTCCCCACCTCCTGCATTGATATGATTACTAATACAGTAAATTGCTCCTGAATCTCGAACAATCTTTGCTCTAGTAATGGGTTCTAGGGTTACATCATCATCCCTTGTTACTATTGTTTTTATTCCCAGATCATGAAATCGTTGATATTGATATAAAGATATTTCTAGGTTGAGATCCTTCTCTTCCCAATAGGTGTTTGATCCTCCACCCGGATCCCTTCCACCATGTCCTGGGTCTATAATTATAATTGGCCTCACAACTCTCACTTCCTTTTTAGTTCATTTTTTATATAAGTTACTACTTTATACTATCTACAATCTTTAACTTTTGTGATAACTCCTTTATGATCTCTTGACTTTCACCTATAGTAATTTGATATTTCTTTTCTTCATTTCTGCTTTTCCTATGAAAACTCTTCTTTTTTCTATTTCCATATTTAGTCTTGCTACTATTATCATTTAATTCAATTACCAAACAACCTTAGGGCTGTGCCATTAAACTTTAATCCTCTTCCTTCGATAACTGTATGATTGATTTTCTAACCATATACCATCCATAATGCCCAAGAATCGTATATACCGAATGTACATACTGTCACTACCTAGCCTAGTATAAACCATCTTTCTACATAAAAGAGGTAAATCCTCTGTTTTCCTTGCCCCTTTACCGCAAGTTTCGACAAATTATTTTTGTTGAATTTTTATTTCCATTTTGGATAACCTATTTTAGAAGGTGAGGTGATAAAATGACGGTAAAAAGTGACTTACAGCAAGCAATAGCTGCATGTGAATCAGCAAAAGGTTCTTATGCTATGATGGCTCAAGCAACGGAAGATAAACAGATAAAACAAATGTATGAGCAAATGACATCTGATGTAGAAAGACATCTTCAGTATCTAGATGGTAGACTTAATTACCTAAATGAAAATAATACCCTTAACCAGCAAACTGAGTCATAATCTTTATTAAAGGTTACTCAAACTGTTCATCATCTTAAAATCCCAAAACAGTCCAGAGTGAGGATGTAAAATCTTTTTTCTGACTGTTTTTTCTTAAATATGTATGTTTTTATTTCCATACAATCATTCAAATAAATAAAAGGACCTGCATATTTGCAAGTCCTTCAAAAGGGGGGAATCAGATTAAATCTCTACCCACTACCATAATAACATGATCTTATTTTTCTGTATGTAGGCTATTAGTAGGTCTTTTGTTCCTAGCTGATAGTTGATAAAATAATGGGTAAGACACTAAACCTAATTCCCAATGTCGAAATATAACCTAATGTTCACTAGTTGTCCAGTAAAACTTCTTTAATTGGTTAGTACATACTCATATTATAGTATAAGATAAACTTTATTCCTCAATAAATTTCATCAATTCTTCATTGAAATTTTTTTTCTGATCATAAAATGATCCATGACCACTATATTGAAATGGTATTAGTTTTGAATTTCTAATAGCTTGTTTCTGTATTTGCCCTAATTGAAATGGAACAACTTTATCATGAATACCATGAATAATTAGTGTCGGTACATTTATCTTTCCTAGATCAGAAAATAATTCTTCATTTATCCAAGTATTTGCAATGGCGGCAGTTGCCCAACCTGCTGCTTCTAACCCCAATTGTAAAAACCAATAAGAAAATGGTTGTGTTGTATACTGAAAGAAGAATATGTCACCAAAGCCACTCAACATTTTAGGCCGATCAGTGTATGTACCCTCAATAATCTTGATTACAACTTCTTTATCTAGGCCATAGGGAAAATTAGAACGTTTGATAAGACTAGGTGCTGCTGCTGCAAAAAGAGCAAGCTTAGATACACCATATCCATTATACCTTGACATATATCTAATGGCTATTGCTCCACCTGTTGAGTGCCCTGCTAGGGTGAAATCTTGTAATTTGAGTTTCTCAACTACACATCTAACATCATCAGCTAAGCGATTGTAGTCATACCCTCCCCATGGCTTATCTGATTTGCCAAATCCCCTTTGATCTATTCCAATACATCTGTAGCCTCTTTTAGGAATTTCATCAAACTAATATTCAAATAATTTATGGCTCCCAGGCCAACCATGTAAAAATACAATTGTTTTAGAGCCCTCTGGATTAAGATCCTCTACATAAACTTTTGTATTTCGCTCCACTGTAATATAGTATCCCATATCAAAACACCTCCTGTAATTAAATGGATATATTCACATGTTATTATCTTAGATAAGGTATTATGATTGAGTAAGTTAACTTTTTCATATCATCTATCAACTACATTTTCATAACTTCATACCACTTTTCTATTTTACATAAATCTTAGTATATGCCTTTTCATATTGTGCTATTTCGTTTAAAAATGCATATACTGCTTATGAGGTGATATAAATGTCAAATTGTTCAAATATAAGCCCTGATGGATTAGTACTCTTAAGTTCTTTATTTTCTGTTTTAATATCAAGGAATTTAACCAATGATGAAATCAACGTCCTTGGAAATGTTTTAACACAAATTGGTGCTAGCTTACTTACTAAAGCTGCCCAACAACAAAGTTTATTATCTAAAGATGAAGTTAAAAAGCAGATAGCAGATATGGAAGAACAACTTGAAAAATTAAAGCAGCAATTATGTTAAATATAGTATAATTATCCATATTAATATTATAAAA
>JAAZLH010000011.1 GCA_012799415.1 Candidatus Epulonipiscium sp.
AAAATATTCTGCACGAGGCTGATATGACATCAATCCATATATTTAATCAAGCAGAGGCTTTGCAGGCTAATCGTAATATTATATTGATTATATCCGTCTTCTCCTATGGATTTATTGTATTGATATCTTTGATTACCATAGCGAATGTCTTTAATACGATATCTACTAATGTAAACTTGAGGCGTCGTGAGTTTGCTATGCTTAAGTCGGTCGGAATGACGCAGAAGGGCTTTAATAAAATGCTTAACTTTGAATGTATTTTCTATGGTTTGAAAGCACTGTTCTATGGGCTTCCTGTAGCAATAGGGGTAACATATCTAATCCATCTTAGTGTTAATAATGGTGTTGATATGAACTTCTATTTGCCAACATCCAGTATGATTATCAGCGTATTTAGTGTGTTTTTCGTTGTATTCATCAGTATGATGTATTCCATGAGTAAGATACGGAATGAAAATATTCTGGATGCTTTGAAAAGTGAAATAAGTTAAGACACAAATGGATAATGTTTTCCATATACGTCATTGTTAGTAACCATTGCAGCTTACATTTATATTAAAAAGAATAAGTAAACAATATCAAAATTGTAAATAACTAAATAGGCTCTATGTCAAGTATTGGAGTGTGATTGCCACATAGACATAAATAACGACGCTTTCTTAGGATTAGATAACAGTATTTCAATTGTAAAGGTAAATCCTTATCTAATATAAAAAATTGGGAGCTAATATGCTCCCAGTTTCTTTTTTAAACTTTATCCAACCAACGGTAGCAAAAGCTGCAATTTTTATCTATCAACAAGGTACGGTTCTAAAGGATTAGAATTAATATTGTTATGATGCATGAATGGAAAAAGATAAATTCCCTAGGTGATAATGTTACTGAATTGAAAGTTCGATTAAAATTATAATTAGTATGATTATAACGTTTATTACTTAAAAACAACTAGGTATTGCAAGTTGTTAAAGTGAAGTAATATTATGGACTATAGGGAGGCGAAGATTAGTTTATGTATCAAAATGTTATTGAAAAACAAAAGAGAAGGTTTAAGAAAAAGGCGGTTATTTCACAGTCAGAATGTGTAGCATGTGGCAGTTGTGTTAACGTTTGTCCGAGGGGAGCAATTACGATTATTCATGGGATTTATGCAAAAGTAAATGATGATCTTTGCATTGGTTGTGGTAAGTGTAAAATAGCATGTCCGGCCTCGATAATTAAAGTGGAGGTGAGAGACAATGAAGAAAAATAAGAGATGGTATGAATACTTATGGATTTTCTCATCGATCTATCTTATATTGGGATTTGTTAATATTTTATTTGCCTGGTTGGGTATGATATGTTTTCTCTTGCCTCTGGCAATCTCCATAGTCAAAGGAAATAAATCCTACTGTAACCACTATTGTGGACGTGGACAGCTAATTGATCTTTTAGGAAATCGCTTTAATCTATCAAGGAAAAAAGATATCCCACCATTTATCCGTTCCAAGTGGTTTCGTTATGGCTTTCTAATATTTTTCTTAACTATGTTTAGCATTATGTTATATAATACCTATCTTGTTTTTGCAGGTGCACAGGAGTTAAAGGAAGTTGTTACCTTGCTATGGACCTTTAAACTTCCCTGGAGCTGGGCGCATAGAGTAGATAATGTTCATCCGGGAATTTCTCAGTTTGCTTTTGGCTTTTACAGTGTAATGCTTACCTCTACTATTTTAGCCTTAACAACTATGGTGTTGTTTAAGCCTAGATCATGGTGTGTTTACTGTCCGATGGGAACAATGACGCAGACAATTTGTAAAATAAAAAATAAAGGAAAACTTTAATTATATAGTGAGCATTTCTTCTTATTATAATTGCTTTATTCGAATATAAGAAGAAGTGCTTTTATAATTACTACTTTTCTTATATAATATAATAGCTTTCAGGATTTATTTTAAATGGGCAATATAATCTTAAGCGAAATAGAGTGATTTATGTGATAGAAATCATAGTCAAATCCAAGGAATATGATATACTATTTACGATAAGTAAATTAGTCAATTGGTGTATGAGCGTTTATCAAGCTTGCTTGAGTAAACAGATTTTAATCATAACCAAATTTTACGTTTCATTTTATAATAGGTTCTAGCAGTGATGTGTAGCTGAGGCGCTTGCGATTGTTGGGATTTTGATATAAAATATGAGAGCTTTTAGATAATAGAACATGTGGCATTTACTTAGGAGGATCGTTATGGAAGGAACAATCTTTATTAAAATAGGTTTTATGCTTGCGTTTCTATTATTGCTTATTTTGCTATGGAAAAGTTTAAGAAAGATTAAGTGTTTAAATAAAAAGATAAATCATCTAAAATCACGCCAAGGAACTTCCAGTGGCGCAGATCTGGGGATGATAAATAGTAAGGATGATAAATTATTGTATAACTTCGAACAAAACAATGATAAAATGCAACTCGTATTAGATTCGGTGGCTGAAGGTATCTTTGGTATTGATAGGAATGGGATATGCACATTTTGCAATAAGAGTGGCTTGAAGTTATTGGGATATAGTAATGCAGAACAATTATTAGGAAAAAATATGCACAAGCTTATACACCATAGCCATAGGGATAGCTCCACATTAGCGCCTGAGGAATGTAAAATTATGAATACCTTCAAAACGGGAGAAGGTGTTCATGTCGATGACGAAGTCTTTTGGAGAGCAGATGGAACCTGCTTCGATGTAGAATATTTCTCCTACCCTGAATATCAGGATGGGAAAATAACAGGTCTTGTAGTAACCTTTTTAGATATTACAAAGCGCAAGGAAGCGGAACGTAAAATGCTCTATAATAGTTACCATGATGCGTTAACAGGGCTTTATAATCGAAAATATTTGATTGATAATATAGAAAAAATCGATACGGAAAGTAATCTCCCCCTATCGGTAATTATGGGTGATGTTAATGGATTAAAACAGACCAATGATATATTTGGACATGCAGTCGGTGATAAACTTATCAAAGAATCAGCAAATGCGGTGCAAGATAATTGTCCTTCTAATGGTATTCCCATTCGAAGTGGAGGGGATGAGTTCCTTGTTATTTTACCCAAAACAACAATAGAAGAGGCAAAAGATATAATGCTTAGAATGCAGGATCAGATGTCTAAAGTTACTATTCAAGGGGCTATTCGAGGAAGCATATCTTTCGGTATTAGTACCAAAGTTTCTAAAGAAGAGAATATATTTATTACGATTGAGAATGCAGATGCGAATATGTATTCTCAGAAAGCTTTGATTCACCGAGAATTGAATGATAAAGCGATAGATATTATAATGAAAAGATTGCATGAATTACATCCAGGGGAAAGAGAACATTACATCATTGTAAGAGACCTATGTAAGAAACTAGGAAAAATCATGAATTTATCGGATTCTGAAATGAGAAGACTTGCTGATTCTGCCTATTACCACGACATAGGTAAAATAAGTATTGATCCTAAAATTTTAAATAAAAAGGATTCCTATAGCGACCATGAAATACAACTGATAAGACGTCATCCGATTGTAGGATTTCGTATCTTAAATATGTCGGATAAGACTCTTGATATTGCAAAATATGTATTAAGTCACCATGAACGTTGGGATGGAAAAGGATACCCGAGTCGTTTGACAGGAAAGGAAATCCCAAAGATATCACGTATATTAGCTATTGTTAACAACTATGAAAAAATAATTCGTGGAATCGATCCTAATAAAGCGGAAACTAAGGAGGAAGCGATTAAAGAAATCCGGAAGTATGCAGGAGGGAAGTTTGATCCTGAGATTGTTGAAATTTTTACAGAGATGATGAAAGGTACAGATTAACCTAAAATGTGATAAAATCGTTGAAGAAAGGGCTGTTGCACAGTTTAATGCGACAGCCCTTTTTAGCATTATATAAATTTATAGTTTCATTAATCTATTTATTTAATAATTATTCTTCTACTTTACATATTCCTTCTTCTAAGAGGATACGAATAAAGAGACCACCCTGTACGGTACGATTCTGGAAACCTCTCATTTTAGCTGTTGATGTAAAATACCAATCGGTCATCGGTACTCTGGATTGAGAAGTATGATAAGCATCATATAGTGGAGCAATCATTTTTTCAAAATCTGTTTTAGCATCCATAAGAGTAGCACACCAAACTAGCCAGTCTGATTTGGTATAATCTTCACGGTTATCAAGAGGCATTCCATAAGCATTTGAACGTTTAATATAGGAAGCAAGCTCTGTCTCAAACTTTGATAAATCAAATATTTCAGTACCCCAGATCTTATCCCATACCAAATTATATTTCATGCTAAAGCTACCTTCTTGATCAAAAGCTAGACGATAAGTACCATCCTCATTAGCTGCCTTTACTAACCATTGATCAGCCATCTCTTTTGCTTTTGCCTTATAAGACTTAGCTTGTTCATGATCGCCTTTCATCTGCAACATTAATGAATAACCGGTTATACCCATGATTGCTTTAATTGATAGATTGCAGTTATGAGCAAGGTGACCTGCAAAGTCGTCGGTACATAATTGATTCTCAGGATCCATTCCAGTCTTAATTAGATACTCTGCCCATTTTTCCAATAAGGTCCAATGCTCAAGAGCAAAGGATATATCCTTTTCTACTGTACTTATTGCAGCCATTAGAATTAATACATTACCGCATTCTTCTACCGGCATCTGATATTTCAACTTATTTTCTCCATATACTTGACCATTTAATAATGGATATTGCCCAGCATCATGAGGAGCAAAGTCATAAGGCCAATCAGGGGAAGCAGCATACTTAAGAACTGGACGAAGCATACCTTTCACCAATTCTGGATTATATAAGAGGAATAAAGGTGCGGAAGGATATGTTACGTCAACTGTAGCTGCGCAGCCATTACTAAAGCATTCCTTAGAGATAAATAGAACTTCTCCATCTGGTCCAGCGCAAAGTTTATGAGCAGCGACTGCCTGGCGATAGGCAAGGGATAACAGTTCGGCATATTTATAGCCACCGCATTTTTCTGCATTTTGGTATAGTGTTTGAGAAAATTGCTTACAACAATCAAACACTTCGGAATATTCGTTCAGAGCAGCGGAGATTGCAGCAAGAATATCTGGGGTTTTGTCTGTTTTCCAGAGACTATCCAAATGCTCACCAAAATACTCGATTGATTTTATATCGTCATAGGCAATAGCAATCAAGGCTTCAGCAGATGAAGCTTCAGGGCAATCAATTGTAAGTTGAAGTCGTCCGCTTGCGGTATCAGTGGTTTCTTCCGAGGATATCTGTGTCAGTTGAATAGTTGAGGAATTATCCTTCTTAGCAGCAAGATAGAGATATCCCCAGTCAATTCGAAGATCATCTCCAGATCTATTTAATAGGTCCTGCTTAACATTACCAACGCGCCCCCAGGAAAAGAGATCGGTTTCTCCAAAGGAAAAATCGGTATCCGACTGACCTTTCTGATCTAAACATAACTCATCATCGGCAATCAATTGAATTGAATAGCTGTGCTGATTACCATCAATGGATCGAATTGCTGTATGTATGTAAGAAACTGGACGGGAACATAAGTCCAATTGATCTACAAGTAACGGTGATAGGAATGTTACGGTTAATTCAACTTTTTCCGTGGTAAATACGTACTTAGTTGATAGGGCATCGATTTCAAGTTTCTCTTGTTTCATTGCATTAAATTCTGAACACCCCATAAATGTACTGCATTCTCCATCAACCTTAAGAATGCCGGTAAGTCTATGCTGTTTTCCTGTCCAATGGCGGGTTACATCTTCATTTAATTGATTATTCATAGACCATATATTAAAATATGGATCAATTGTTATTAAAGGAACTGCAGGAGCTCTTAGTTTCATCTTTCTTCATCCTTTCTAATATTGTTATACTTTAGGTTACTGCGAAACTTAATAACTGTATTTAACTTTTATACAGCAGATACATCTTCTTAGGCATAGCCTGCGTGGAAATACGCCTCATAATACTACTTAGAATTACGAAATTAGCCTATATATAGACAAAGTCTGTATAGACGTATTTGTATTATAATGCTATTATAATGGGAGTTAAATAGATATTATTGATAAGAATATGGAGAAAATGAGCATGCAAGAGGAAATTATTAGTTTTTTAAATGAGGATACACAAATGGAGTCACCTTTTTTCATTGAAATGACCGGAATATCCTACTGTGATGAAACTTATCGAATAGCAAGAAAAAATAGTTCCATGTATGTATTTGAATATATATTAGATGGAGAGGGTACTGTAATTGTCGAAGATAAGCAATTCATTGCCAAGAAAGGGGATTTCTATTTGCTCCATCGTCAAAGCAACCATGAGTATTATTCAGACAAAACAAATCCTTGGACGAAAATATGGTTTAACGCAGTGGGTACATTGATCGATAGCCTGATGAAAATATATCGATTGAATAATATAAATCACATTGAAGATATTGATGTTGGTAGTTATTTTTACCAAATACTTGACCTAGCTAAGCAGACCAGAACCAGCAACCCAGAATTTCTTAGGAAATCGTCTCTGATATTCTATGAATTGATACTTTCACTATATCCGAATGTTCATATAGAAACAAAACCTTTTAGCAAGGAAGCTGGCATATTAAAGGAATATTTAGATCAAAATATTATGAACAAGGTTGAGTTAAAAGACTTGAGTCAGCTAATCTATCATTCAAATTCGCAAACGATTCGGATATTTAAAAAGGCCTTTGGTAGTACGCCTTACCAATACCTTATGAATCAAAAGCTGGAGTTATCCAAGTTACTTCTGTTGAATACAAATAAAAGCATTAAAGAGATATCAGCAGAATTAAATTTTTACGATGAACATTATTTCTCCAAGTATTTTAATGAAAAAATTGGTCTATCACCTCGAGCATATCGTAGGAAACATCAATCGTAAAGATAGTCACCTTGATCCAACTTATGTTATCTTTGTTATAAAATATAAATTTTATAATTGACATAATAAATATGTTATATATAATACAACTTATAAATTAATATACTATGTGGAAATACGAAATAATGTAACTAAATAATATTAGAAAGATGCAAGGAGGTTCCAATGTTAACAGATAGACAAATTGAAAGAATGTTAGGTAAATTGGTTAGACTGGAAAATACCTTAGAGGGGTTATTGTTTGAAAAAGTTGATGAAATCGAGATGAAGGCGTTGCATACCGATGGAAGCTACCATACGATTCCTGAGGAAAATTTATTTTCCCCATGTTATTCTGGGGATACCTGGGAGGGAGAAGGTAGTTATTGCTGGTTCTTGGGGAAATATAAAGTAGATGAGAAACTTGCTGGGAAAACCCTATATATTTATCCGAAAATAGATGGTTACGAAGGTCTATTATGGGTGAATGGTAAACCATTTGGTAATTTCAGTTCGAAGTTAATTGTCCAAAGCCACGGCAACCATTATTGTAATATGCTAAAGCAGAAAGTAGATCCCAATGAGACGATTGACATTGCCTTAGAGTATTATGCAAATCACTATATTATTGGAACCAAACCATTTGAGGTAAATCCTAAGAAGGACTTTAAAATTATCTATAATGGAGTGGATATATGCATCAAGAATGAGCGTGTATGGGATATATATTTTAATTTAAGAATTGTTAATCAGATGGTACAGGTACTAGATAATAATAGTTACCGCAGGGCAAAGCTAATTAATGTATTAAAAAATGTTCATGAAATTGTTTATTATGATATTGATAGCGTAGATAAAGATGTGTTTTATGATTGTCTTGAGAAAGCCAATATATTGTTACTTGATGTATTAAAAGATACAAATTCTGCAACGGTGCCATTTGCAGGATTTATTGGCCATTCACATATGGACACAGCATGGCTATGGGATCAAAAGGAAACGCTTAAGAAATGTGCAAGAACTTATTCCAATCAGATTAGTCTTATGGAGCAGTACCCAGAGTATATATTTATGCAAAGCTCCGCTTACCATTCCGCAATAATTAAAGAGAATTATCCGGAATTATTTGAGGATATGAAAAAGATGATTGCAGAAGGAAGGTATGAACCTAATGGAGGGGTATGGATTGAATGTGATTGCAATATTCCATCCGGAGAATACATGATTCGTCAATTCCTATGGGGCCAAAGATTTACTAGGGAGCATTTTAACTACACATCAGATAGTTTCTGGCTACCAGATACCTTTGGATATAGTGTTTCACTTCCACAGATTATGAAGGGATGCGGGGTTAAATATTTCTTAACAACAAAATTAGCATGGGGAGATACTACCGACTTCCCTTATGATACATTCTATTGGAAAGGTTTGGATGGAACGAAGGTACTTGTGCATATGAATAAAACCCATCTCTGGCCAGATCCAAAAACTATGAAGGAATTTATCTTAGGCGACGGAAAGAACTCAATTATGGAAAAAACAGTTTCCAATATGCGGCTGCTTTCCTATGGCTACGGTGACGGTGGCGGTGGCCCTGAGTTTGAGATGATAGAGATGGCTAATCGTTTGAAGGATGTAGAGGGATTGCCTAAATCCTCCCATATTACAGTGAGTGAATTTATGAATAGATTAGAAGATAGTCTGCAGGATCCTTCTACTTATTCAGGAGAACTGTATCTCGAGCTACATCGAGGCACTTTAACCAATCAACATACTATCAAAAAGAATAACCGTCTTGCTGAGATTGCATTGAGAGATTTAGAGTATGTTACCGTAAGGAACGCAGTAAAAAATGGGGTTGAAGCATCAGGTCATAAGATACATCCGCTTATGAATACATTGTTGGTTAACCAGTTCCATGATATTTTACCTGGTACTTGTATACCATCGGCCCATGACCAAGCCCTTGAAGAAATGGCAGAGGTTATTGAACAAGCTAAGGATCAATTGAATCAGCTATTAAATAGCGAACAAGAAGAAGCTGCTGTAGATATTTCTAAGCAAAACTTAAGTGTTACTGTGATAAATACTCTATCCTTTGATCGTGATGATGTGCTATATATCGATTATGTGGATGGGCATATAGTCAAAGGGGATTATAAGCAGCAGATTGTAACTGATTTGGAAGGTCATAAGAAACTAGCTATTATGGGCGTGGTTATACCTGCATTTGCTAGTATCACTCTGGAGTTAATTCCAGGCTATCCAGTGAAAGACTCTGCATTTACCTTAGAGGATAATAAACTATCTACGCCTTGCTTATTAGCGGAATTTAATGAGAAGGGTTATATCGAGTCTCTAATTGATAAGAGACTTCAACGGGAAATCAGAGGAGAAGGATATGCTTTAAACACCTTCCTTATAGCAGAGGATGTACCAGAAGATTGGGATAACTGGGATCTAGATGCTGATTATGAATGTAAACTGAGAGATAGTGCTAAGTTGATATCAAGAAATGTTGTATCAGAAGGCGAAGTAGAATATAGAATCAGAAGCAAATATCAAATAACTGCAAATTCAACTATCATACAGGATATGATTTTCTATGCAGATAGTATGGAAGTAAGATTTGACACAAAGATGGATTGGCAGGATGATCATAGATTTTTAAAAACTGCATTTGATACTACAATTCACACGGATTTTGCTAATCAAGAGGTTCAATTCGGATATATCAAACGTCCAACGAATCGCAATACAGCAGTGGAAAAGGCCAAATTCGAAGTATCTAATCAGAAATATACTGACCTTTCAGAAACTAGATATGGGGCTGCTATTTTAAATGACTGTAAATATGGAATTTCAGTACATGAGTCACAGATGCGACTATCCTTGCACAAAGGTGGCTCCAGGCCAGATTACCGAGGTGATAAGGGACTGCATACCTGCAAATATGCTTTACTTCCTCATGCGGAAGGTTTTGGTGCGAAAAGTGTAATTCAACCGGCATATATGTTTAATGTCCAACCGCTTATTGTTCAAGGTAATCGACAGGAGGAAAGCTTCCTTAGAATTGATGCAGATAATATAATTGTAGAGGCGATAAAGCCATTAGAGGATGCTGAAAGAGCTTATATTATAAGATTATATGAGGCTGAAGGAACTCATACAACAACAAAGATGCATTTCAATCAGCAGGTAAAGCATCTTGCGCTAACAAATATGCTCGAGGAAATAACAGAAGAACTTCCTATAAGCCAGGAACTTTCATTGACATTCCGAGCATTTGAAATAAAAACTATAAAAGTTTGCTATTAAAAAATAATGAATTTTAACCCTAGCCAATGGCAAAATCATGGATTATTATACCAAAAAACAAAAATCTACTTTTCTTTTAAAATAATTGATGTATAATATATAATAGATTGAATAAGTATATTAAATATTATAAATGGGGTGGTGTCATTGGCTAGAGGAAATTTTTTATATTTACAGTTATATAATGAACTGAAAGAAAAAATCGAAAATGGTACATACCAGGAAGGGGCGAAACTTCCATCTGATGAAGAATTAACTAATCTTTGTAATGTTAGTATGATTACAGTGAAAAAAGCATTGGGAATTCTGAAAGATGAGGGTATGGTTCAAAGAATACCTGGCGTCGGTACCTTTGTCAAAAAGCGTAACCCAGTGAACGCTGAAGAAGAAAAAGCTGAGATCGTACAACCGGCAACAAAAAAGATAGGTGTTGTGTTGGAGCATGTTTCAAGTTCATATGGTCTGGATTTGCTCTATAAGATTGATCAACTTGCAGAGGAAAAGGGCTATAAAACATTATTTCGCTTTTCCTATTATAATAGGGACAAGGAAAATGATGAAATTGATTTTCTCATTAACTCCAAAATCGATGGATTAATTGTTATGCCTTGCCACGGTATGTATTATAATCCCAAAATTTTAAAACTAATTTTAAAAGGATTTCCGGTTGTTGTGATTGATAAAAAGTTAGACGGAATTTCTGTTCCCTCAGTAAGAACGGATAATAAACAGGCAATTCAGGTATTAGTAAAAGATTTATGGGAACAGGGGTGCAAAAGAATAGGTTTCGCATCGGCGGAAATAGTTGGAACTTCATCCTTGCAAGAACGTAGAAATGGTTTTTATGAAGCCGCTAAGGAATATAAACTAGAGACACTACCGGAATGTTCCTTATCATTCGATGAAATTATCTATGACCATCCGGTTAGTAGGGAAAATATTGAAACGGCAAAAAAATATCTAGAAGAGCATAAGGATAAGATTGACGGAATTGTATGTGCCGAATATAGTCTGCTTCCAGCAATCATGGAAGCTTCAAGAGAAAGCTCAGCTGGTGTGGGGGAGAAAATAAAGATTTGTTGTGTAGATGGTCCTTCAGGTCTTCCGATAACTCGCATGAAACAGAATGAGATTGCTATAGCAGATAAAGTGGTTTCCTTGCTTTTGGCACAAATTAATGGGTCAAAGACGGAGACGGATATTATGGTACCAGCAATTTTGGTCTCAGGGAGCAACTAGCAATATACTCAGTAAAGATATATTTGTATTAAGTAAACAATAAATTCATGACCGAAAAAAGTATACAAAAGAAAAATGGAGATGGCTAAATGGATAAAAAGGTGATTTTGATTTTAGTTGACGGAATGAGACCGGATAGTTTAGAAATCTGTGGCAATAAGTTTATTGAAACATTTAAAGGAGTTAGTGAATTTACACTGAACGGTAAAACTGTATATCCTTCCATTACTTTACCATGCCATATGTCGCTTTTTCATAGTGTTCCCCCTGAAAGACATGGCATATTGACTAATACCTATGTCCCACAGGTTAGGCCGATCAAAGGGCTGTTTGAGGTGTTACATGAGGCGGGCAAAAGTTGTACTTCCGTATATAACTGGGAGGAGTTACGTGACTTGGGTAGGCCGGGGAGTT
>JAAZLH010000113.1 GCA_012799415.1 Candidatus Epulonipiscium sp.
CAACAACAAAGTTTATTATCTAAAGATGAAGTTAAAAAGCAGATAGCAGATATGGAAGAACAACTTGAAAAATTAAAGCAGCAATTATGTTAAATATAGTATAATTATCCATATTAATATTATAAAAAACACCGTAGAATTATTCTTGAATAATACGGCATTTTTATGAATTATTTAATTTTAGCTACCTATTTGAAGCTTTTAAATGTAAACTATATGGACAAGCAATAAATACCAACTACGTATGTAAGATTATAAATTATAATAGTAAATCTTCGTCTTTTGTTAGTTTATCTACCTATTCTAGTGTAAGGTTAATCCACGATCTTCTATGGGAAAACCCTCTATCTGTTCTTGCTCTACAGATTCTTTGTTTTGTTTTTCTTAGCTGTTCTTTCCTTATACATATCTTTCACATCTGGCAATGATTCATACTCATATATGGCTTGCTGCTACTAATTAACTGCAAGTCTTGTCTAACTCTCTCCTCTTTCTTCTTCCTCAGCTTGTCGTTTAAGTTCTGCTTTAACATTCTCAAACAATTTAATCTTACTTTCATATGGCCAATCCAAAGCATTTATCTTATCGATAATGATCTGTGCGTGGGTCTCTGCAAGTCTATCTTGTAATGCTTCCATTCCCTCTTTTGTTGTCGGTAAATGTAGTATAACTTCCATATCACCACCCCCATATTGATTTTTATGTTATTTGTAGAATGTCCTATGCCGCATACTGAATGTAAAGTTGCTTTATAATATTGATGTAGGTTTCTTTTGTGATATCTTGCTAATCTCCTAGGATCATACCTATCCTTTTAAGCTTTAAGCTTATATTTTTTCTCCAATCTATGCCATAAATAACAATTATGCCTCTACACCTCCCAAAGGATTAGATATTTTCAGTTAATAAAAACCAATATGTCTTTTTACATTTCATAAAGTTTATTGTTTTTTAAAAATATGTTATAATATTCTTGAATTTCATCATTAAATCCTTTTATGGATAATATTACAATAACAAGAAGCCTGAGATTACTAAAATTAAAAATATCAATAATGCAAGACTTTCTCACTACCAGTTGAGAATAGAATTTCTAACAATGAAATAACTTTGAAAGGATGATTATATGAAAATAGCCATCTACTCTCGCAAATCTAAGTTCACTGGCAAAGGAGAGTCCGTCGATAACCAAATAGAACTCTGCAAAGAATACATAGAAAAACATTTTGACAACATAAAAGAATTCATTATTTACGAAGATGAGGGCTTTTCTGGTGGTGACACAGATAGACCTCAATTCCAACAGATGATGAAGAATGCAAAGAAAAAAAATTTTGATATTCTGGTCTGCTATCGTCTAGATCGGATAAGTAGAAACATCGCTGATTTCTCTATTTTGATTGAGGAGCTTCTGAATTACAATATTGCCTTTGTATCTATTCGTGAACAGTTTGATACCTCTACTCCTATGGGGCGAGCTATGATGTATATTGCATCTGTATTCGCTCAATTAGAAAGAGAGACTATTGCAGAACGTATTCGTGATAATATGCTTCAATTAGCCAAAACTGGCCGATGGTTAGGTGGTACTACTCCAACAGGCTTTGAATCTAAAGAAGTCATCTATACTGATCCAGGTGGAAAAGAAAAAAAAATGTTTAAATTAACCCCTGTGCCTGAAGAATTAGATATTGTTAGGTTGATTTATTTTAAATTCCTAGAATTAAAATCCCTCACTAAGCTTGAAACCTATTGCATTCAAAATAATATTAAAACAAGAAATGGTATTGACTTCTCACGCTTTTCCTTGAAGATGATTTTAAATAACCCTGTCTATGTTACTGCAGATAAAACCCTATATGACTACTTTATTGAAAATGATTATGAAATTTATGCTTCAAAATCCGATTTTAACGGTTTCAATGGTATTATGGCTTATAACAAAACTATACAGGGTAAAAATGGATCTATTAAGATAAGAGATCATGAAGAATGGATTGTGGCCGTAGGTGCACAT
Source organism: Candidatus Epulonipiscium sp. (assembly GCA_012799415.1). GTDB lineage: Bacteria > Bacillota > Clostridia > Lachnospirales > JAAYNZ01 > JAAZLH01. The sequence continues at coordinate 2,018 of JAAZLH010000113.1, forward strand.
CAAGGAACAATCTATAGTCACGATTGGATCAAGGTACAAAAAATTATTAATCGAAACAAGTCTAAGACATTTCGACAAGTACGAAGTTCTGCATCTATTTTATCTGGTCTACTCCACTGCTCTAACTGTGGAAGCTATATGAGACCAAAAAATGGAAGAATGAAAAAAGATGGTACTAGGGCTTTCTATTACTTATGTGAGATGAAAGAAAAAAGTAAGAAAGTAAAATGTGACATGAGAAATACAAATGGAAATGATTTAGATAGGCTTGTGATAGAAAAGATAAAAAAGCTCTCTGCTACTCGTTCAAAGTTATATGGTCAAATAAATAAAGATAAAGTACAAATAAGAGAAGCTCAAAATAGTCTTGTAAGTAAAATTAGCCTTTTAGAAGCAAATATAAAAACTAATGAACAATCTATAGCTAACTTAGTTCATACCCTCTCCCAGGGGCAAAATACCAATGCTAGCAAGTACATAATTGGTCAGATCAATGCCTTGGATGAACAAATTACTGCAGAAAAGAAAAAATTAAGTGAATTAAAAGAAAAATTAGACACTACCCAAGCTAAAGATAATTCTTTAGATTTTATGCAGGATTTACTTACTAGCTTTGCAAATACAATCGATTCTTTAGATATACCAGGACAAAGGGCTTTATTAAAAGCTATTGTAGAAAGAATAACATGGGATGGAGAAAAAGCTCATGTTACTATTTTTGGAGATAACTCTAAAAAAATTTTTGAAAATGTTTCCTCAATGTGAGTATAGCATTTTCAATACAACGTGCAGCATAAGTAGCCAATCTAACCCCTTTCTCAGCATCGTAAGAGGAGATGGCTTTAATAAGTCCAATAGTACCAATAGAGATTAAATCATCTGTATCCCGATTTACATTGTTATATTTCTTTACAATATGGGCTACAAGACGAAGGTTACGTTCAATAAGAATGTTTTTAGCCTCTTGATCTCCAGCTGCGTAGGCTTCTAGGTATTTTTTTTCTTCTTCTGGTGTCAAAGGTTGGGGAAAAGAATATTGATGGCTGGAAACGTAAGAGATAGCAAAAACATAATGAAATAAATAGGCAAGCATAAAAAACACCTCCAGAATACGATCCTATCTCTATTGTATGAAAGATCGTTTCTGGATGTGTTTGTCTAAGATAAAATTTATTCTTTTTTACGTAAAATATCGTATGGTCGAACTGTCTCTTTTATTTTTAATTGGATGATTTGTTTGGGATGGGGTGCATCTATGATTTCTTCCCCCTCCTCATTCCACATTTTTTGAACTTGATAAGAAATATTGTCACCTTTTTGAGTTAAAAATTCTATTTGGTCCCCTTGTGAAAACTTATTTCTTTGCTCGATAGTAGCTACTTGAGTCTTTTTATCATAGTCTAAAACCAGACCTATATAAGTGTAACCACGGATATAAGTATTGCTATCATAAATGTGATCTGTGGTTTTTGGTTTATCAATATAAAATCCCGTTGAAAAAGGACGATAATTACATTTTTTAAGTTCTTCCATATAGTAGGATTTTTTATCTTCATATTTTAGCGGATCCTCCAAATAATCATCGATTGCTTCCCGATATGTCTTAACAACGGTTCCTACATAAAGACCTGTTTTCATTCGTCCTTCTATTTTAAAGCTTTCAATACCTGCATGGATTACTTCAGGTATATACTCAATCATACAAAGGTCTTTAGAATTGAAAATATAGGTTCCATTTTCATCCTCAACAACAGGCATATATTCTCCAGGCCTTGTTTCCTCCACTAAATGGTATTTCCACCTACAAGGATGAGTACAGGCACCTAAGTTGGCATTCCTACCAGTCATGTAATTACTAAGCAAACACCTACCTGAGTAAGACATACACATTGCCCCATGAACAAAAGCTTCTATTTCTAACTTTTCAGAAGTTTTATCTCTAATTTCTTTAATTTCTTCAAAAGACAGTTCTCGAGCCATAACAACGCGTTCAGCACCTTGATTATACCAGAATTGTACACTACGATAGTTTGTATTATTAGCTTGGGTACTAATATGAATAGGCATATTTGGTACAATCTCTTTAGCTACACTAAAAACTCCTGGATCCGCTACAATAATGGCATCTACTCCTATTTTTTCTAACTCCATTAGATATTCAGGCAAACCTTCAAAATGGATATTATGAGGAATAATATTAGCCGTTACATAGACTTTTACACTATGAGCGTGAGCATATTCAATTCCCTCTATCATTTCTTCTTTTGTAAAGTTTTTAGCATTGGCACGTAATCCATATTGAAAACCACCCATATATACTGCATCTGCCCCATATAGTACGGCTATTTTTAATGTTTCTAAATTACCTGCTGGTGCTAATAATTCTATTTTTTTATTGTTTTTCATAATTGTTCTCCTCATTTAATTTTGTTTTATGACAAAGGGCTATACCATCTCCAATAGATAATATACTGCTTTTTAGCTCTGGATGATGATAAACATCCCAAATAAAGTTGCGTAATCTTTTGTGTGTTGTTCTGTGTCTCCTTGGAACATCAACTCGAGATTGAGCAATCATTCCTTTATTTAAGACATTATCAGCTATTAGAATTCCACCTGGGCGTAATAAACTTACGCAGTAGGGCAAAAACACATGATACTGTGCTTTTGCTGCATCCATAAAAATAAAATCAAAAGCAGGCTCTAGAGTAGGTAAAATATCTTCTGCATCTCCCTCTAATAAAGTAATTATATCCTCTAGATTTGCCCTTGCAATATTTTTTTTTGCTTGTTCAATCATAAATGGATAGCGATCAATAGTTGTAATAGAACCATTTTTAGCAAGGTACTGGCTCATTAAGATAGATGAATATCCTATAGCTGTACCAATCTCTAAAATTTTTTTTGGTTGATGCATAGATAATAAAACTTCTAATAAGCTCTTCACTTCAAAGGATATAATAGGTACCCTATTTCTGTGGGCTTCTTCTTCTAATGCAAGAAGAAAGGGATTTGATATAGGCTGAATTGTTGATAGAAAATCAACAATATAATCTTGAGTTACTTCGCTCATATGCTGTGCTCCTTACTAACTAAAATAAATAATAACATAAAAAATTTGGCCCCTAGAAAAACTCCTCTAGTTCAAAATAAATCCCTGTAGAATGAGGCTACAGGGACCTATTATATTAAAATTTTTGGTTATATTTTTTCTTTGCTTGTTCATGTTCTTCACCAGATGTTGAAAAATAATGTTGCCCTGTTTCTTCATCTTGTACTACGAAGTATAGATATTCATGTTCTTCTGGGTAGAGAGCTGCCCTAATGGAAGCTTCCCCCGGATTAGCAATAGGGCCTGGTGGCAGATCTTCATATAAATAGGTGTTATATGGAGACTCTACTTCTAAATCTTTATAAAGTAATCGAGCTTTTGGTTTACCTAGTACAAATATAACAGTAGAACACATTTGTAGCTTCATATCTTTTTCTAATCGATTGTAAATAACCCCTGCTATTTTAGGTCTCTCTTCATCTAATCGTGCCTCTTTTTCAATGATGGATGCAATGGTTATAATTTCATCCATAGAATAACCTAGAGCTGCCGCTCTTTGTTGATATTCAGAACTGTAAACCTGTTCAAATTTATTTAGCATTTTACTAACAATTTCTTTTGCAGTAGCCTTTTCTCTTATTTCATAAGTAGCTGGAAATAAATAACCTTCTAAACGTTGATTGCGATCTGGGATCTGATGAATAAAGTCATAGCCATAATTATCTGCATCTGCAACAGCTTCTAAAAATTCATCTGTCTTTACAAGCCCTTCTTGCTCTACGCGTTTAGCAATGTCTTGTATCGCGAATCCTTCCGGAATCACTAATTTAATACCCTTTTCTTGCTCTCCACCAGCTTGTAATATTTTCATCATTTGTTCTTGATCCATTGTAGTGTTAAGTATAAACTTTCCATACCGAAAAGTACCATCATAATTATTTAGGCGACTTTCTATTTGAAACCATAACGCATTATGAATTAAACCATTTTCTTGTAACAAAGTAGCAATTTCTTTGGTCGTTGCACCTTTCGGAATTTCTACAGTAACTTCTTTCGCAATCCTGTCTTTTGGAGCCGGTTGTCTCACTGCCTGATAGGCAAATGTAAAGGCCCATTTCCCTATGATATAGATGAGTACTAAAGTTCCAATCCAAATGCCTACTTTGGTCATTGCTTTAAGTAGGAATAAGCTTTGCTTTTTGTTCATTTTTTTAACTCCTTCTTCTTTAATAGGAAGATGTAGTAATTTGCTAATCAATTAGGAATACTTTTCTTTTATTATAGATCTATCCTTAGTAATATTATACCTATTTTCTCCCCAGACTTCAATTGTTTTTTATATTGAAGAAAACTTAAAAAGAAGCTATCTTACTATAGAATGTAATTCTATAGTAAGATAGCCCCTTTGATAATTCTTAAACTTCCATAATAATAGGTAAAATCATTGGACTACGCTTTGTTTTTTGCCATAAAAAATCACGTAATGTGTCTCTCACGATATTTTTAATAGATGCCCATTCTGTAATATTATTATCTTGGCATTTATCTAATGCATCTTGGACTACCTTTCTAGCACTTTCCATAAGGTTTTCTGCCTCTCTTACATAAACAAATCCTCTCGAAATGATGTCTGGTCCTGCTAATACTTTATTAGATTGTCTTTGCAGGGTAACGACTACTACAAGCAATCCATCTTGAGATAAATGTCTACGGTCTCGAAGCACAATATTCCCTACATCTCCGACACCAAGTCCATCCACTAGAATTTGCCCTGCTGGTACGTTTCCTGAAACTTTTCCTTCATTTTTATTGATTTCTAATACATTTCCATTTGTTAGTAAAAAAATATTTTCTGAATCCATCCCCAATTGTTTTGCAAGCTCAGCATGTTTCTTTAAATGCCTATACTCTCCGTGAACAGGAATGAAATACTGTGGTTTAATAAGACTATGCATAATTTTTAATTCTTCTTGATATGCATGACCAGATACATGAGTGTCTTCAAAAATAACTTCTGCCCCTTTTCTAAAGAGATCATTAATAATACGTGACACTGTTTTTTCATTTCCTGGGATAGGGGTAGAACTTAATATGATTTTATCTCCAGGCTTGATATCAATTTGCCGATGATCTGATGTAGCCATCCTAGATAAGGCTGCCATAGGTTCACCTTGACTTCCTGTTGTAATAATCACTAGTTGATCATCAGGATAACGATTGATTTCTCCAAGTTCAATTAAAGTGCGGTCTGGAATAATAAGGTATCCTAGTTCTGTTGCTGTTCTGACAACATTAACCATACTTCTACCTACCACTGCTACTTTTCTTTTATACTTGACCGCTGCATCAATAATCTGTTGTAATCGATCTACATTGGATGCAAAAGTTGCCACCATAATCCTTTGATTCGCAGATTGAGCAAATATTTCTTCAAATACTTTCCCAACTGTTCTCTCTGACATTGTGAAACCTTTTCTTTCTGCATTGGTGCTATCACATAGAAAGGCTAGAACACCTTTTTTACCTAATTCTGCAAAACGTTGCAAATCAATCATTTCGCCATGAATAGGTGTATAATCAATTTTAAAATCTCCTGAGTGGATAACAGTACCTATAGGAGTATGAATTGCTATAGCCACTGCCCCTGCAATACTGTGGTTAGTCCTAATAAATTCTACCTTTAATTTACCTAATTCTATGGTTTGCCCTGGAGAAATACAAGTCCGATTCACTGTATTTAACATATTATGTTCTCTTAATTTATTTTCTACTAAGCCAATCGTAAGACGTGTACCAAAGATAGGTACGTTGATTTCTCTAAGAACATAAGGCAAGGCACCAATGTGGTCCTCATGACCATGAGTAAGGACAATGCCTTTTACTTTTTCTACATTACGTTTTAAATAGGTTACATCCGGAATAACTAAATCAATTCCCAACATATCATCCTCTGGGAATGCGATACCGCAATCAATTACTACAATTTCATTATTGTATTCAAAAGCAGTAATATTTTTACCAATATTGTCTAATCCACCCAAAGGAATAATTTTCAGATTCCCTTTTTTTGTTGCCAAATTTGCACCTCCATTATTATTTTTTCTTCTTGCATTTGTATTTCCTTTTATATTTCTATTGCTTCTTGCATTTGTATTTGTAGTGTTTTTTACATTAGACTTAATTCTTGTAGTAGAACTTGTCTTTGTATTGTTATGGTTTTTTTCTTGATTGTTTAACATAAATCTCCTCTATACTTTTAAAAATGTCCATTTTTTCCTATTATAGACATTGAAAAGCTTTCTTCTATATTTTAATCTTATGTTTATATGCTATATTTATTAAAATTGAGTCTGTATAAGTCCATAAAAAAACATCCTAAGTAGTAGGATGCTTTTTTGCATGACACTGATGACAAATTCCGTAAAATTTCACTTTGTGATTCTTAACTTGAAACTTATACTTTGTTTCCACCTGTATCTCTATTTCATCCATTAAATCCTCTGCTACTTCAAAAATTTGACCACAAAGATCACAAATTAAATGATGATGATGATGATCATCGCCTATGGCGCCAAGTTCATATCGGTTACATCCATCATCAAAGGTTAAACGATCGATAATGTTCATTTCTTCTAGTAATTGCACCGTACGGTAGACAGTGGCCAGACCGATTTCTGGACATTGAAGCTTAACATATTGATAAATTTCTTCTGTAGTTAAATGATCTCCTTGGTGATTTTGGAGTACATCTAAAACAGCTCTTCTTTGAGTCGTAAGTTTATAACCTTTTTCCTTTAATAATTCTCTGAATGTATGATTGATACCCATAGACGCCCCCTATCTATTAGACTCTGCTTTGATAAAGCTAGTTTATCAATTGCTAATCTAATATCTCTTTGATATAGATATTATAAGGGTTGTAAAAATTTTTGTCAATTGATATTAAGTATCAATTTAATATCATTCACCATCTATATCTAAATCGTATTCATCAGACAACTCTCTAAATTTTTCCGCTACCATAAACATTTCTTCTTCGTCATCTAAAAATTCATAAATAACATCATCATCTTCAACTGCCGTTTCTTTCAAAATCATGACGTCTGCCTCTTCATCTTCTAAATTTTCCGCTTCGATAACAAGTATATAATTTTGCCCATCCACTATAGTACTGTCTAAAATGACGAACTCTATTTCTTCCCCTGTATCTTCAACTGTAAAATAAATACTTTCAAATTCTTGATATTCCATTATTCTGCACCTCATTTTATTTTAGTATATTGTTTGATAGATGATCTAAATAACCTTGTAAAATATATGTTGCTGCCATTTTATCAATAACTTGCTTTCTTTTTTTTCTACTCATATCAGCTTCTAGTAAACTCCGTGTAGCTGCTACTGTACTTAATCGCTCATCCCAAGTATGAATCGGTAGGGAAAACTTTTTTTGCAACTTAGTCTGAAACTCTATTGTTTTTTCTGCCCGAGGCCCCAATGTGTTATTCATGTTTTTGGGAAGACCCAAGACAATTTCTTGGACTTGATATTCTTTAATAATTTCTTCCAATCTGGCCCAAGTTGCTTTCATTTCTTCCTCTTCTTTACGATGGATGGTTTCTAGACCTTGGGCAGTCCAACCAAAGGGATCACTAATAGCAACACCTAAAGTTTTTTCCCCAAAATCTAATCCAAGTATTCTCAAACTGTTCCTCCTCTCTATTATTTACGTTCTTTGGCTTTCTATACTAAAGACTTTATATCCTAGAATCAAATTCACTTACTAATTATGGCCTTTTAAATAGTACTTTACTAATTCTTCTAAAAGTTCATCTCTTTCTAGTTTTCGAATTTTACTACGGGCATTATTATAACTTGTAATATAAGTAGGATCACCGGATAAGATATATCCCACAATTTGGTTGATAGGGTTATATCCTTTTTCAAGCAAGGCTGCATAAACCCCCAATAAAATATCCTGTGCCTCATTCCGTTCTTCTTTTTTTACATTAAAGTGGACTGTTCGATTCATGGAATCCATGCTTTCACTCTCCTGATAGAAAATCTTAATATAATACTATTCATATAGAATGATTATACAAAACGTTTAAAGAATTTCCCCTATGAGTTTATCTGATCTTTGTGAAATGACCTTCACTTTTTGGGTGGTGTTCACGATAGGGTCTAACGATTTCACCGTAACCTTCATATAATTAGAAGTATGTCCTTCATACTCATTGGCTTCTTTGGTTTCAGTTTCAAAAAGTACTTCTTGAATTGTATTAATATATTGAGCTAAAAATTGAGTTGTTAGTTTCTCCCCTAACTCTATCATTCGTTTACTTCTTTCTTCTTTCATCTGGTTAGATAACTGATCTGGAAAATCTGCTGCTGGAGTCCCCTTTTTAGGAGAGTAAGGAAAAACATGAATATTACTAAATTGCATTTTTTTAACAAATTCATAACTTTCTCTAAAGTCTTCCTCTGTTTCTCCCGGAAAACCAACAATCACATCTGTAGTAAGAGCAACAGTCGGCAAAGCTTTTCGTAACAATCTTACCTTTTCTTCAAATATTTCTTTCGTATACCTACGATTCATTCTTCTTAACGTTCGATTAGATCCGCTTTGTAAAGACAAATGAAAATGTGGACATAACTTAGGTAATCTTTGAAGTGCTTCAATAAAGCGTTCCGTAATCATTGTCGGTTCAATGGAGCTTAATCGAATACGCTCTAGCCCTTTGATTTCATGAATTTTTTCAATTAAAGCAATAAGATCTAAATTAGTCTTTCCTTTTAGATCTTTCCCATATGATCCAACATGAATACCTGTCAATACAATTTCCTTGAATCCGTTTAAGACCAAAGTATTAATTTCTTTTTGTATATTTTCTAATGAGCGGCTTCTTACAGGCCCTCTTGCGTAGGGAATAATACAGTAAGAACAAAATCGATCACAGCCTTCTTGAATTTTTAAATAGGCCCGAGTTTTATCCTGTAATGTAGAAACACTCATTTCTTCAAATTCTCTAATTTTCATAATATTATCTACTAAAACTTTAGGGGATTGTTGCTGTTGATATTCTTCAAATAGGTCTACAATTTCCGCTCGTTGGTGTGTACCTAAAATCATAGTCACTCCTTCTATATTGGATATTTCTTCAGGTGCAATTTGAGCATAACACCCTACAACAATAATAGGAGCTCCTGGATTTGTTTTATTAGCCCTTCGAATCATTTGTCTTGATTTCTTATCACCTACATTAGTAACTGTACAAGTATTGATAACATAGACATCTGCATACTCTTCAAAAGAACCAATAAGATAACCACGATTTGAAAATAATTCTATCATAGCTTCCGTTTCGTATTGATTTACCTTACAACCAAGGGTGTAAAAGCTAACTTTTTTTTGTTCTTTTTGATCAATCATGATGCTAACTCCTTTAAATAAACTACTTCAAAATAAACTCCTTGGATTTTCGCTCAATATATTCTCTCTTGATATTACTATAGATTGGAAGTCTTGTCAAAGGAAAATATACTTCGAAAGATTACTCAAAATACTCTACTAAAGTTTGGCTAAAATGCCATTGACAAATTTTACCCTTAACGTTACTATATACATGTAAGACTATTATTTTATCGCTAAGGGGGGTTTATAACCTATGAAATCTGTAAACATTTCTTTAAACTCAATTGATAAAGTTAAAACCTTTGTCAATACAATTAGTAAATTTGATACCGACTTTGATTTAGTATCAGGCCGATATGTAATTGATGCAAAGTCTATTATGGGAATTTTCAGCTTAGACTTAAGTAAACCTATTCGTTTGGATATCCATGATGACGAAGAGGCTGATCAAATTTTAACAGATATTCAATCTTTTATTGTTGAATAAATATCTAAACGATATAAAACAGTAGTGATTTCTAAACAGAAGATCACTACTGTTTTTTATTTTACTAAAAGTACCTCCGTATTTGCTATTGCTTTTTCTATCATTTGGTCTATATTTTCTAAAGCCTGCTCTGATTGTAAAATATTTTCTAACTTTGGTTTTGTTTGGGGATGTTTTGCCACAAAAATTGTACAACAATCTTCATAAGGAAGAATAGATGTTTCATAGGTGTCAATTTTCTCTGAAATATCTACAATTTCTTGCTTGTCAAATCCAACTAAAGGGCGAAAAATTGGCATAGAACAAACAGCATTAGTAACAACTAAGCTTTCGATAGTTTGGCTTGCAACTTGTCCTATACTTTCACCAGTGATGAGGGCATTAGCTTCTTGTTTTAATGCAATTTTTTCTGCAATCTGCATCATAATTCGTCTCATAATGATAGTAAGCTGAGCATGAGGGCATTTTTCATAAATAGCCATTTGAATCTCTGTAAAAGGAACAACATGTAATTTAAAGTTTCCAGTATATACGGAAAGCTTTCGACCTAGTTCAACCACCTTTTCTTTGGCCCGATCACTTGTGTATGGATGACTATGGAAATATACGCCTTCAATGGCTACTCCCCTTTTTGCTATCATCCAGCCTGCCACAGGGCTATCGATACCACCTGAAAGCAAGAGCATTGCTTTACCATTGGTACCTACTGGCATACCCCCAAGACCAGGAATAATTTCTGAATAAATATAGACAGAATTACGAAGTTCGATCCATACTCGAATTTGTGGTTTGTGTACATCTACAGTCAGATTAGGCATATGGTTAAGTAGGTAAGCCCCTGCTTGTCTTGCAATATCTAAAGATGTTAAAGGATATGATTTATTAGATCTTCGGGCTTCAACTTTAAAAGTTAATGTTTGATCTTCATAAGTTTCCTGCATATAGTTCAGCAAACATTCTAGAATTGATTCAAAATCAAGGGTATCTACTTTAATAACAGGACAAATCCCTATAATTCCAAATACTTTAGTTAATTTATCAATAACTTCTTGCTCATCATATTGGCCATCTTTAGGTTCTACTAATATACGACCTTGTTCTTTAGTAATTTTAAAAGATCCTATCTTTTGAATACTTCTTCTAATATTACGTAATAAAGCATCTTCAAACATATATCTATTTTTGCCTTTTAACGCAATTTCACCATATTTGATCAAATATAGCTTATTCATCTTTTCTTTCCTCCCTGGGTAAATTTGCGAAGCATAGGTATAATATTCTTCACTTCTTTTATAAATGTCTGAATGTCTTCTTCGTTGGTGTTGGGAGATAGGCTAATGCGAATAGAAGAAAGAATTTGCTCATCAGAAAGCCCTAGAGCTTGTAATGTGGCACTTTTATTTGATTTATGAGAAGAGCAAGCAGATCCTGTAGAAATATAAATATTTTTATCTTCAAGAGCATGTAAAAGTACCTCTCCCCTCACCCCATCAAAACGTACATTAACAATATATGGACTACCTTCTTCTAAGTTAGGGCCTTGTATATAGGTGCCTTTTATTTCTGTAGTAAGATGGCGAACCAATCGTTGTTTAAGCTGGTATATACTTCCCCTGCTTTCTTCTAAGGATTCATACGCATTTTTTACTGCCATGTATAATCCTGCAATACCAGGAGTATTCTCTGTTCCCGAACGTAGTCCTTTTTGCTGATCTCCTCCATACTGAAGGGGATTCAATTTATTACCTTTCGTCGCATACAACACACCAATTCCTTTAGGCCCATGAATTTTATGCCCACTCATACTAAGAAAGTCAATTTCCCAACGTTTTGGATAGATCGGTAATTTAGCAAATGATTGAACCCCATCTACATGAAATAAAGTATGGGGATTAACTTTTTTTATTAGTTCTCCAATGGCTTCTATGGGAGCAATGGTTCCTATTTCATTATTCACGTGCATAATGCTGACTAAAATCGTGTCTGAACGAATAGCCTTTTCTAGAGTATTAAGATCTATATAGCCTTCTTCGTTCACAGGTAGGTAAGTTACTTCATATCCCTGGCTTTCTAATTTTTTAAAAGGTGCCAATACAGAAGGGTGTTCAATCTGAGTCGTAATAAGATGCCGTCCATTTCTTTTGTATCCTTCTGCCACTCCAAAAATTGCAATATTATTAGATTCCGTTCCACCCGATGTATAATAAATTTCGTTAGGCAATACCTTTAAATGATTAGCAATCAGCTCACTCGTCTCTTTAATATAGGCTTCTGCTTTGATTCCCTTTCTATGCAAGGAGGAAGGGTTCCCATAATCTTTTTCTAATACTTCTAACATACTTTGAACAACTTCCTTAGATGGTGGAGTCGTTGAAGCATGGTCTAAATAAATTTCTTTCATAGCTTCACCTTCTATAAGATATGTTTATTGCATAGGTATTTTCAAAAACAAATGTTTCAATGTAAATATCTATACATAAGTATAACTGGTAGGTCTTTCCCACCAGTTATACCTGTTATTGTCCCATAACATTCTGTATAGCCTGTAAAACTCTGGACTTTTCAAAAGGTTTTACAATAAAATCTCGAGCTCCTTTTTTAATAGCATCAATAACCATGGCTTGTTGTCCCATGGCTGAGCACATAATAACTTTGGAATTGGGACTAACTTTTAAAATTCCTTCAATAGCAGTTAAACCATCCATTTCTGGCATTGTTATATCTAAGGTAATAAGGTCTGGTTGTAGTTTTCCTGCCAATTCAATTGCCTCTACGCCATTATCTGCTTCTCCAACTACATTTATATTTCCTTCCTCTAAAAGCATTTTTTTGAGTACTGTCCTCATAAAAATAGCATCATCAACAATTAAAACATTTATTTCTTGCACTCTTATACCTCCCCGGCCTCATACATAATAATGGATAAAACAGCTAAACCTGCAGTTTCTGTGCGTAAAATCCGTTTTCCTAATGTTATAGGTTGTATCTTGCATTCAATGGCTTTTTGAATTTCTTCCGTAGTAAATCCACCTTCTGGCCCAATAAATACACCGATAGACTTCCCTGCTGGTATTGGAAGAACCTGTCCTAGCCTTCCTTCTTTTTCCTCTTCATAGGGAATAATAACATGATCTAGTCTACTAGCCATTTCTAACGCTTCATCATAAGAAATAGGATCCAGAACCAATGGTATCATCCCACGTCCTGATTGTTTTGCTGCACCTTCTATAATTTTATTCCATCGCTCTACTTTTTTCTTCGTTTTTTGGGCATCAGTTATCTTAACCACTGTTCGTGTAGTCATCACTGGTATGATTTGATGGACACCTAATTCAACTGCCTTTTGAATAATCCATTCGAATTTATCTGCTTTTGGCATGCCTTGAAATAGAACAACTTGAATGACAGGTTCATTTTCATTACTCCACTTATTTTCGATGGTTACTATAATTTCATCTTGCCCTATTTTATTTATTATAACCTCATAATCCATTTTTTGTCCATCACTTACCAATAGTTTGTCACCTTTTTGCAAGCGTAACACATTTTTGATGTGTATAATATCTTGGGGATCAGTAATTTGAATTATTTCTTTCCCTATTTGATTCGGCTCTACAAAAAATCTTGCCATAATTTCTTCACTCTTTTCTTTTTGCAACGATAGCAGCCCATCCACCTTTGGAAAGAATTTCAACAATCTCAAACTGGCCAGCTTCTATGGCTTTTTTCACATCTTCCAAACGCTCCGTTATAATACCTGATGCAATAAAAAGACCATGGGGCTGAAGGACTGATGGTACAGGATCTACCAGCTTAATAATAATATCTGCAATAATATTTGCAACAACAATATCTGCCTTTTCTTGTACCACTTCTAATAAATCCCCTTGTCGAATTTCAATTAGGTCACTCATATGGTTCTGCTTAGCATTTTCTATTGCTACCTTAGTTGCATTAGGATCAATGTCTACACCAATTACTTTTTTTGCTCCTAACTTGCCTGCTACAATTCCTAATATTCCACTTCCGCAGCCCACATCTAAAATAGTATTTTCAGGTTTTATATATTTTTCTAGAAGTTCAACACATAAAGAGGTGGTTTCATGGGTTCCTGTCCCAAATGCCATTCCAGGATCAAGTTCAATTACTTGGTCACCTTCTTGGAGAAAAGTTGCTGGTTCCCAAGTAGGCTGAATGACAATGTGATTTCCTATACGAAAGGGTTTATAGTATTGTTTCCATGCATTAGCCCACTCTGTTTCCTCGCGACTTTGAAGAGTAACTATTCCTTCTCCAATGGGGATAAATTGTTTTATCATTGCAAGGCGGGTTTTTATTTCCTCCACTCGCTGTAAATATGGCTCTGTTTTTGATAAATAACAATAAATTTCTACCGTATCTTGATCTTTATTTGTAAGAAGGCTTTCATCTACAAAATCCCAGTCGTGAGCTTCTGTATTATGCATGAGAATGTCCTTAGGATCGTCAATACGAACTCCCCCAACCCCTAGTTCTGTTAGCATATAAGATATAGCTTCTACAGCTTCTGTCCTTGTTTTAATTTTAACTTCTACCCATTCCACCTGCATTCCTCCTTCTATTGGCTCGTGCCTTATTAATTCAATGCCTCTCCAAAAGCATCTTTGACTTTGTCAAAAAAACTTTTACGTTGTGGATGAACATCATCACCACTAATTTTGGCAAATTCCTCTAATTTTTTTCTTTGTTCGTCATTGAGTTTGGTTGGAACATCGATAGACACAGTTACATATTGATCTCCTCGTATCTTAGGATTTCTAAGATTTGGTATTCCTTTTCCTCTAAGACGAAATACTGTGCCAGTTTGGGTTCCTTCTTTAATGCTATATTCCACTTTTCCATCTAATGTTGGAACCTGTACTTGCCCTCCTAATGTGGCTTGAACAAATGTGATAGGCATTTTACAATAGACATCATATCCTTGTCTCTCAAAAAGAGTATGTGGCTTAATACCTACAGTAATAAGTAAGTCCCCATAAGGGCCTCCTCGTTGACCTGGTTCTCCTTTGCCTTGTAATCGAATGCTTTGCCCATGGTCAATGCCTGCAGGAATATTTACCTGAATGGTTTTTCTTGCTCTTACATTCCCTTCCCCATGACAGGTATCACAAGGATTAGGAATAATCTTACCTTCTCCTCTACAGACATCACAAGTACGAACGCTTGTCATGCTGCCAAAAAGAGTGTTTTGGTTATAGCGTACTTGCCCAGACCCATGACAATGTTGACAAGTTTGTGCTTCTGTACCAGGTTTTGCTCCTGTGCCACTACAAGTCGTACAGCTTTCCCTAAGCATTAGATCAATTTCTTTATCTACTCCAAATGCTGCTTCATCAAAGGTAATTTCAATGGAAGTACGAACATCCGCTCCACGCATAGGACCTGTTCTTTGGCGCTGGCCCATTCCACCACCAAAAAAATCACCGAATACACTTCCAAAGATATCACCCATATCAAAATCACTATAACCACCGCCGCCACCATTGCTAAAGGCTGCATGGCCAAACTGATCGTATTTTGCTCTTTTTTCCTCATTACTAAGCACTTCATATGCTTCTGTTGCTTCTTTAAATTTATGCTCAATCTCTTCGTTATTTTCGCTATCTGGATTCATATCAGGGTGATATTTTTTCGCAAGCCGTCTATAAGCTTTTTTGATATCTGCCTCTGACGCATTTCTATCCACACCTAATATTTCATAATAATCTCTATTGGTTGCCATTTTCTCACCTTCCAGCTCGGATATCTATAAATAACCTTTTTATTATATCATTATTACTAGGAAAAAGCCAAAGATTTTTATCTTTGGCTTTTTGAATAAATTATACTTCCTTGTAATCTGCGTCAACTACATCATCATCATCGTTGCCCGCTGGCCCTTCTTGCATTCCTGGATCTTGTTCTGCTTGTTGTTGGTATAATTTTGTAGAAACTTCTTGGAATACATTCATCAGTTGATCTTTGCCTTCTCTTAAAGCTTTCACTTCTTCATCTGTCATTGTTTCCACATTGGCTTTTTCTACAAGCTCTTTCAACTTTTTCAATTCATCTTCAATTCGTTGCTTATCTGACGCTTCTATTTTTTCTTCTAAATCTTTAAGCATTTTTTCTGTTTGGAAAACCATTGAATCAGCTTCATTCTTGATATCAATAGCTTCTTTTCGTTTTTTATCTTGCTCTGCATACTGCTCTGCTTCTCGTACCGCTCTTTCTATTTCTTCATCATTAAGATTGGTGCTTGCAGTAATCGTAATACTTTGTTCTTTACCAGTGCCTAAGTCTTTCGCACTTACGTTTACAATACCATTAGCATCAATATCAAAAGTAACTTCAATTTGGGGAATACCTCGTGGTGCTGGTGGAATTCCATCCAAACGAAAACGCCCTAATGTTTTATTGTCTTTTGCTAAAGGTCTTTCACCTTGCACAACATGAATATCTACTGCTGTTTGATTTTCATCTGCTGTAGAAAAGATTTGGCTTTTTTTAGTAGGAATCGTTGTATTACGTTCAATCAGATTGGTAGCTACACCACCTAATGTTTCAATACCAAGAGAAAGAGGGGTAACGTCTAACAACAAGATATCTCCTGCCCCTGCATCTCCAGCTAATTTACCACCTTGAATAGATGCACCAATGGCAACACATTCATCAGGGTTGATGCCCTTAAAAGGCTCTTTTCCTGTTAGGTTTTTTACTGCATTTTGTACTGCAGGTACTCTAGTAGAACCTCCAACTAAAAGAACTTTGTCAAGCTCAGATGCTGCTAATCCGGAATCACTTAAAGCATTTCTAACAGGAACTAAAGTTCTTTCTACTAGGTCTGCTGTAAGCTCATCAAATTTTGCTCTTGTTAAATTCATATCTAAATGTTTGGGACCCTCTTGAGTTGCAGTGATAAAGGGTAAATTCACATTTGTTGTAGTAGATGTGGAAAGTTCCATCTTTGCTTTTTCTGCTGCCTCTTTCAGACGTTGCATAGCCATTTTATCTTGGCTGAGATCCACACCTTCTATTTTTTTGAATTCAGTTATTAAATGTTGAATCACACGTTGATCAAAGTCATCTCCACCTAAACGGTTATCACCACTAGTAGCTAATACTTCAATAACACCTTCTCCAATTTCAATAATGGATACGTCAAAAGTTCCACCACCAAGGTCATAAACCATGATTTTTTGTTCTTGCTCATTTTCAAGCCCATAAGCTAAAGCAGCTGCTGTTGGCTCGTTAATGATTCTTTTTACATCTAAACCTGCAATTCGTCCAGCGTCTTTAGTAGCTTGCCTTTGACTATCTGAGAAGTAAGCCGGCACAGTAATGACAGCTTCTGTCACTGTTTCTCCTAAATAACTTTCTGCATCTGCCTTTAGCTTTTGTAAAACCATGGCTGAAATTTCCTGAGGTGTATGTTGTTTTTCATCTATTTGAACACGATAGTCAGAACCCATATGTCGTTTAATAGAACCTACTGTTTTATCAGGATTTGTAATTGCTTGACGTTTTGCAGGTTCTCCTACCAAACGCTCTCCTGTCTTTGTAAAAGCTACAATAGACGGAGTTGTTCTTGCACCTTCTGCATTTGGAATAACAACAGGACTGCCTCCCTCCATAACTGCGACACAGGAGTTTGTTGTTCCTAAGTCAATACCTATAATTTTTCCCATAAATTGTTCCTCCTTGTTTTCCATATCTTTATCTTATTTATGATCAATCTAATTGAAGATTAATTGGCTACTGTGACCATGCTATATCGAAGAACTTGGTCTTGATATAAATATCCTTTTTGAAATTCTTCTATGACTTCATTTTCTCCATACTGTTCATCTTCTATGTGCGTAACAGCATTATGATAATTAGGATCAAAAGGATGACCCAAGGCTTCAATTTTCTTCACGCCCATATCCTCTAGAATAGACATAAGCTGTTTATAAATCATTTCCACACCTTGTGCAAATCCAATATTCAGCTCTTCCTGCTCTTTCGCATTTACAAGAGCACGCTCAAAATTATCAATAACAGGTAATAACTTTTCTATGGTTTCTTTTGCTCCCATTTCGTACATACTTGTTTTTTCTTTTGTAGTTCGTTTTCTAAAATTATCAAACTCCGCCATTGTTCTTTGAAGACGATCTAAGTATTCCTTATTTTGCTCTTCCTGTTCCTTGAGAGCTTTTTTTAAAACCTGTAGCTCGACGTCCAAATTTTCATCATCGGAATCAAAATGATTTACATCTTTTTCCACTTGTTGTTCTTCTACATCTTGCATTTCTGTATTTCCTGCTTTTTGCATATCTTGCTGGCTCATCTTTTTGCACCTTCCTTTTCTATTCTATCCTTTCACCCATCCATTAACCCCCGAATCATATGATCCATATGTTCCACTAAGTTCGAAAGTGTAGCAACGACCCGTCCATAATCCATCCGAGTCGGACCTAGGATACCAATGGTTCCTACAGTCTGATCCCCCATTTTATAGGTAGTGGTAACGATACTACAGTCTTTCATTTCTTCCACAGGATTTTCATTTCCAATGGTAATACTAATATTGTTATGTTTTTGCTTTGAAGGTTTAGGAGATAATATCGATGTTAAAAACTCTTTTTCTTCTAAGGCATGAAACAATGTTTTTGCTTTTAGAACATCATTGAATTCAGGAAAATCTAAAATACGAATGGCTCCACTTAAATAGATTTCTGGCTCATTCACGGATTGAATGGTTTCTACAATAATATGGAACACATCCTCCATTATAACCCCATACTCTCCCATTTGTTGCTTTAATTCACCAATTAAGGAGGAATTCATCTCCTCTAATGTTAATCCTTGTAAAGCCTGATTTAGCATATTCGATAGCTGTATCAAAGCATGCGATGAAATTGGTTTTACTATATTCAATAGATGGTTTCTTACTAAATTACTATCTGTAACAGTAACAATGATAATTGTTCTTTCATCTAAAGGTACTAACTGAATATGTTTTAATTTTGCCTTATGAGTTTGTGGAGTAGATATTAACGTAGTATAATTGGTTATCATAGCTACTAATTTGCTAATATCTTGAATCATGGATTCGATCTTATCAATTTTTTCCGTAATAATTTGTCGGACTATTTCTAACTGCTGTATTTCTATTGCAGAATAGTCCATTAATTGTTCAACATATAAACGATAGCCTTGGTCAGATGGAATTCTACCTGCTGAAGTGTGAGGCTGAATAATAAACCCCAATTCCTCTAAATCAGCCATTTCATTCCTAATCGTAGCAGAACTAATCCCTAAGTTGTATTTTTTAGAAATCGTTCTAGAACCAACTGGCTCTGCTGTTTCTAAGTAATCGGAAATAATCGCATGTAAGATTTGTAGTTTTCTTTTATTTAAATCCATATGATCCCTTCCTTTTTATTGTTAGCACTCTAACCTATTGAGTGCTAACACCTGACATAAAAATATCACTCTATCTTTTATTTGTCAAGTGATATTTTTGTTTTTATTCTAATAAAAACTGCTCAAATACCAGATTACCTACCTCTAGCCCCTTTGATGTCAATTTAACTTTATTTTGTTCTATCTTTAGCAATTCTTGATCTACCATTTTGTTTAAAACAATCCCATAGACATCCTCTATTTTTTTTTGAAAACGTTCATAGAAAACATCCATAGACACCCCATCTATGAGACGTAATCCTAAAAACATAGTTTCTTCATAAGACTCTTTTAGGGTAATCATTTGATGATTTATTTGTATCTTCTGCAAATGATGACTTTTTTCTATATATTGCTTAATGTTTTCAATGTTGTTATATCTTTGCTGTTCAAAAAAAGAATGAGCACCAACTCCAAGCCCTATATACTCTTGGCCTGTCCAATATTTTAAGTTATGTTTCGATTCTTTTTGCCTTTTTGCAAAATTGGAAATTTCGTAATGCTCATAACCTGCTTGGGTTAACATTGAAATACATTTTCGATACATATAAAGGGTTTCATCCTCCGTGGGCAATTGTAGCTGATTTTTGCCCCATAAGATATGAAAAGGAGTTCCTTCTTCTATAATCAAACTATAACAAGAAAGATGCTCTGGATTAAGTGTAATAATTTGAGACAGTGTCTCTTCCCAATGTTCTAGCTTTTGTTCTGGTAATCCAAACATAAGATCAATGCTAATATTATTAAATCCAACTGCTCTTGCTGCTGCATAGTTTTCTAAAAATTGTTCTAACCTGTGTCCTCTTCCTAGTTTTTGAAGTAATGAATCTTGATAGGCTTGTAAACCAATGCTTAAACGATTAATATTGATCTCATTTAATCTTTGTAACTGAATCTTAGATAATGTACCTGGATTGGCTTCGATGGTTATTTCTGCTGTCGGTATTATTGTAAAATTCCTATACAATTCAAATAGAATTTTTTCTAGTAAAGGGATGGGTAAAATTGTCGGTGTACCCCCCCCAATAAAAATGCTATCTACTTCGTAAGAAATAAGCAACTCCCCATAAGCTTGAATTTCCTTCACTAACGCTTGTACATAAGGTTCAAAATAAGAAGTTTGATTTGCTTTAGATAGAAAATCACAATATCTACATTTTGATATACAAAAAGGAATATGAAGATACAAACCAATGTTTTTTTTCATAAGCATTATTCCAATTTAAGGACACTCATAAAAGCTGTTTGAGGTACTTCTACATTTCCTACTTGACGCATTCTCTTTTTACCTTCCTTTTGTTTCTCTAAGAGTTTACGCTTTCGGCTAATATCTCCACCATAGCATTTAGCAAGTACATCTTTTCTAAGGGCGCGAACTGTTTCTCTTGCAATCACCTTTTGCCCAATAGCAGCTTGAATAGGAATTTCAAATAAATGCCTTGGTATTTCATCCTTTAATTTTTCAGCAATTTTGCGCCCCCGATCATAGGCTTTGGATTCATGAACTATAAAAGATAATGCATCAACGACTTCTCTGTTAATCATAATATCAAGTTTAACTAACTCAGATTCCCTATAACCAATCAATTCATAATCAAAAGAAGCATAGCCCCTTGTTCTTGATTTTATAGCGTCAAAAAAGTCATAAATGATCTCATTTAAAGGAAGTTCGTAGACAATGAGGGCCCTTGTTTCATCCAAGTAATCCATACTGATATAAATACCTCGACGTTCTTGACAAAGTTCCATAATTGCCCCGATATAGTCAATAGGTACCATAATCTCTGCTTTTACAATAGGCTCTTCTGTATAGGAAATTTCTGATGGAGGAGGTAAATCTGTTGGATTAGATAAAAGAATCATTTCTCCATCAGTTTTATATATTTTATAGATAACACTTGGTGCTGTCGTAACTAAATCAATATTGTATTCCCTCTCTAATCGTTCTTGAATAATCTCTAAATGTAAGAGCCCTAGAAATCCACATCTGAAGCCAAATCCTAATGCAACAGAAGTCTCTGGTTCATAATATAAAGATGCATCATTAAGCTGTAGCTTTTCTAATGATTCTTTTAAATCTTCATAGTTAGCACCATCTGCCGGATACATCCCACAATATACCATTGGATTTACTTTTTTATATCCTGGCAACGCTTCTTTCGTTGGATTATTAGCATCAGTAATGGTGTCCCCTACATTTGTATCTTTTACATTCTTAATACTGGCCGTGAAGTAACCTACGGTCCCTGGTGTTAGTTCTTCAGTAGGAATAAACCGTCCAGGGCCAAAAAAACCAACCTCTACTACCTCAAATTCTTTTTGAGTGGCCATCATACGTACTCTCATACCCTTTTTTAAGATTCCATCTTTAATACGACAAAATACAATAACACCTCGATAAGGATCATAAATTGAATCAAAAACTAGTGCTTTTAAGGGTGCATCAATATCACCTTGGGGTGCTGGGATTTTTTCAACAATGGTTTCTAATACTTCTTCAATATTGATACCTGCTTTTGCAGAAATTAAAGGTGCATCCATAGCAGGAAGGCCAATAATATCTTCTATTTCTCTTTTTACCATATCTGGGTTGGCGCTTGGCAAATCTATTTTATTGATAACAGGAACTACTTCTAAATGGTGCTCTAGGGCCAAATAAACATTGGCTAATGTTTGAGCCTCAATACCTTGTGCAGCATCTACAACTAAAATAGCGCCTTCACAAGCTGCCAAACTTCTAGATACTTCGTAGTTAAAGTCCACATGTCCAGGTGTATCAATGAGATTGAAAATGTATTCATTCCCATCTTTTGCTGTATAAATTAATCGAACGCACTGGGATTTAATGGTGATCCCTCTTTCCCTCTCTAAATCCATATTATCTAAAACCTGCTCTTGCATTTCTCTCTCAGTGAGCAAGCCTGTTGTTTGGATAATTCGATCGGCAAGGGTGGATTTTCCATGATCAATATGTGCGATAATACTAAAATTTCTTATTTGATCCTGTCGGTAAGAAGCCATCGACGGAATTCCTCCTTCGTCTTTTTAAAATTTATAATCCGCTCTGCTGATGGATATTATAGCATAGGGAAGGGTATTCCTCAAGCTTAACCTTCTTCTTTGAGTACAGACATTAAAATATGAGCTAAAGGTTCCATAGCATTATAAGCTTCTTCATAGGTATTGGTCTGGGCGCCTACTTCTACTAATAAAGACCTTGGCTTCATATGTAAACTATAACGATAAGGTTTGATATAAATTTTTCTCATTAACCCTGGATATAATTCATTTGCCTTTAATTGCATTTGAAAACTAAAAGCCATATTATCTTCTAAATATGGATTAGATAAGTGCCCTATATCTTTTAAAGTTCCATTAGACATAATCTTGCAGATTCCATTAACAAACATAATTTTTGCAGTAGGTTTATCATTGATAGATGTGACCAAATGAATATTTTCATTTAAGCCATCTCGATGTAGATCAATGACTACTTCAATCGTTGGATATTTTTTTAAAAGGACTGGAATCGCCTTATCTACCCTATCATAAGAGCTATTCCTTGCTCCTTTACCGTTAACCATATCATAAGATGTAGTATCATGAACTACACCTATACCATATTGATTACGCAAAATATTTGTCAGAACTTGTCCAAGCTGCACTACAGTCTCTTTGGATGTTCCTCCTTCTGGATTACGAAAGTCTTCTTGTGAATGGGTATGAAAAATTAATATTTTAGGTTCACTTGCTGGAGCTGGTGCCAATTTAAAATCTTTTTTTAAAAAAACATCCGTACGATATTCATTCATCGTTAGTTCTAAGTTTCCTTCTGCTGTATAAAGATATTTTTTCAGAAAAGTTAAGTTTTGTAGATTTTCATCGGAAACCTCTAGTGGAACTTGTGGTGTTGTAATTACAGGAGGAGGCACCTCAAAAAAGTCAATTTTATATGTTTCCTCGTCATTTTGATTAATGACTTCCTGATGCTGAATACGAGGATAAACCTCTACTAGTTCTGATTGTTGCATTTTTTGCTTGTCATGAACATAAGTCATGGTGGGAATAACATTTTCAAAAAGAGTTGCTTGATTTTGTAGATCTATATTCATAAGCCAATTGATAAATAAAAATAGTAATTTATTGTTAGATGAAGACTCCGCCTTCTTCATATGAGGCAAACTTTCCTCAATCCAATTTTGATATACATGAAGGGGGATTTTCCCTTTCTTAGGCAGAGTCCTTACCGCTGGATAAGAAATAGGGGCCACACTACTAGAGCTCAAAAACCGATAAGATACATAAAATAAAATAATAGCAATCATCACCCATATAAAACTTTGCAAAACTTTTTTACCATCAATCATGTGGATTCGCATTATTCTTACACCCCTCTTTATCTAAGATCACGTAATAAGTCTTCTAAATATATCTTATTATAAAGAGGAATGTATTATGATAAGAAATAAAGCTTACTGAATATATCGCCCAATATCTTTTGTATCTAGGCCTGGATGTAAAGCTAAATTTAAACTTTCTGCAACCATATCTGCTAATCGATCAATAGTAGCATCTATATCTTTTGGTGTGACAAAAAGATTCCCAACATAAGGATCTAATAGCTCTCTGATTAATTGATACTTCTCTTCCTTATTTACATTTTGAAGCATTTCATAAAAAGGACCGCTTTTTTCAGATTGAGTTCTCATGGCGTCTAGAAACTGATCCATAGTATCATTGACCAAGGTAGCTGCATCAATAACAGTAGGTACACCAACGGCCAAAACTGGAACACCTAAAGTTTCTTCTGTCAGCCCCATTCTTTTATTACCTACACCTGAGCCTGGATGAACGCCTGTGTCCGATATTTGAATCGTAGTATTAAGTCGACTAGCTTTTCTAGCAGCTAAAGCATCTATTGCAATGACAACATCAGGCTTTATTTTCTCTACAATTCCTTGGATAATTTCCCCTGTTTCAATCCCTGTAATACCAAGCACCCCTGGCGATATAGCACTAACAGCACGAACAGATTCATCAATTTGATCTGGCATAAACTCTATTAAGTGCCGCGTAACTAACAATCCTGAAATAACCTTAGGACCTAAAGCATCTGGTGTAACATCCCAGTTTCCAAGACCAACAACCAATACAAGATTTTTGTTTTTTAATGCTTCTAAGGCCATTAACTCTCGTGCTATAATTTTAATAAATTCTTCATGATCATCCATATCATTATCTGTTAGCAACGGACTTTCAATTGTAATATAATTACCTATCGCTTTATTCATAGCTTCGGCACCTTGGTTATCTAATATTTCAACTTTAGTGATCTCTAGTTCTAAATCCTCTATCTTTTCTACTGATACCTTCACACCTTGAATATCTTCACTATCTTGGCTGCCCTGCAATATTTCTCTAGACTCTATAGCTAAATCAGTTCTCGTTTGAAAAAATTCCATGGACTGTTTTTTTAATTTTTGCATAAAACTCCTCCTTTTTTCACTATTTTGTCCACTATTTTTTCATATATGCATTGACTTTAGAAGAACTTTCGATTAGAATAATAAGGCATGTTATTTTATATGTTTGTTTCGGTCCCTTTATTTTAAAAATAGACCAAGTAATAAGGAGGTGAGCGTTGTGGCAAATATTAAATCTGCTCAAAAACGTATTAAAATTATCACTAAAAAAACATTGAGAAATAAAATGATCAAATCACAAGTAAAAACAGCTACAAAAAAAGTGTTGACAGCAGTAAATGAAGGCAATAAAACATTGGCTGAAACGACTCTAAGAAATGCAATCTCAAAAATTAACAAAGCAAGCACAAAAGGGATTTTCCATAAAAATAACGCAGCGCGTAAAGTTTCTCAATTAACTAAAATGGTTAATTCCATGGGACAATAATAAAAAAGCATAAACTTTGCTCTTCTGAATCAGATGAGCAATTTTTATGCTTTTTTATTTATAAAATTCTGTACAAATTAAGGTTCAGTTCGGTAGGAGTTTTAACTCCCGCTAAACGCAAAGTCGCATAGCCATCCAATAAATTAATGGGCATATTGAATCAGTAACATCTCTACTCCAAGAATAGGATCCACCTTACCCGTTTTCATGTTAACATCTGCATTTAATGCATCCTGAAGTGCTTCTTTTAACGCCGACATACTAAATCCTTGTCCTTGTTGCAAACATTCTTTAACAATAAAATCCCGAACCCCTATTCGTCGTGCAATTTGATTCGAAGGATATCCTTGATCATGTAAATATTTTACTTGTAAAATAAGGCGAAATTGTCTTGCCATCATCGCTAAAATCATATGAGGTGATTCTTTCATAAAAATTAAATTTGAGTATATTTCTAATGCTCTCTCTGCTTGTTTATTTCCTAATGCTTTTACTAATTCAAAAATCCTCACCTCTAAAGAAGGTGTGCAAATTTCATCAATATCTTTCTTCTCAATCTGCTTTTGAGTATTGACATATGCAATAAGCTTATCTATCTCTCCTGACAGTCGCTCCATATCAGATCCTATAGTCCTTAAAAAATATATAGTCGTAGAAGTATCTATTTCTTTTTGATCTTTTTTACACCTATTTTTTACCCAAGTGATTAAATCCTTTTCATTTAAATGAGTAAATTCTATACTATAACCATGCTTTTGTATGCTCTTAAATCCTCTATTTCTGCGATCAACCTCTGCTTCTATAAATAGCAAACAGGAAGATTCAGGACAAGAAGGAAAAAAATCAACAAGCATTTGAAGGTCATCGGCTCTCCCACTTTTAAAAAGTTCACTATTTTTTATAATAACAAGTCTCTTCTCTGATAAAAAAGGTAATGTTTCCGCCGCCTCTATAATTTGTATTCCCGATACTTGATTCCCCTCTAACACACTGAGATTCATCATTTCTTGCCCTTTGGGAATTATTTTTTTCTGACATTGTTCCATGTAATGCTTTTTTAGGTATTCTTCTTCTCCATAGAATAAATAGATCTTTTGAAAATTTCCTGTCTTGAGATCATTTTTCAGTTTTTCCATTCCATATTTCCTTTCTCTTTCCTAAAATAGAATATACTTGAGTTTTTTTCCCAAAAGTTTTATAAACAATAGCCCCCTCCTGAGCAGTATGGTAAAGAGAAATATTTCTCTCCTCATAGCGCTCTATGACGGATGAATGAGGATGTCCATAGCGGTTATTTCTACCGCTACTTATAATAGCTCCTATAGGATTCACAGTATCTAAAAATAAAGATGTTGAAGATGTGTTAGAACCATGATGAGGAACTTTTAAAAACGAAGATTGGCTGAGTAAATTCTGGTAATTGCTTACAAGATAAGTCTCTTCTTCACTCTCAATATCGCCAGTAAATAAAAAAGAAACCTCCCCATATTCAAGATACAAAACCATAGATATTGTATTCCAATTATCTTCGACATTAAGAGAGGAACCATCGCCTATAAATAAACAACGCAAAGAAAGATCTCCTATTTGCAACAACTCTCCTTCTGCTAAAGAATAAATAGGAATCTGATTCGTTATAGCCTTTTGATCTAACTCCCTATACAAAGGGTGATTTTGTAATGATGTTCCAGAAACAAAAATTTCATCTATAGGGATTTCCCCAATTATTTCAATAAGACCCAAAATATGATCTCCATGAGGATGACTTAAAAAAGCCCCGTCTAATTTATGAACTCCTTTATACTCCAAATAAGGTTGTATAACCTTTTTCCCTGTATTGTCTTGATGCTCTTCTCTAAATAAATATCCTCCACCATCAATAAGAAAATGCTGATTCGTAGGTGTATGTATGACAATACTATCTCCTTGTCCTACATCTAAAAAAGTAATCTCTAAAGGCGTAGGACATAAAATAACCGCTAGTGTACCAACTCCAAGAACAATTAAAGAAATATAGTATCCTTTCTTATATAAAATTCGCCTGTGTTTTGGCAAATTAAAATAATAAATAGTTAAAATTAAAATGCCATAGTATAAAAACAATTGTAACCACGATGGCGCTCCAACTAAATAATAAGCATAAGGTAATTGTATGATTAAAGTTGTTACTAACTCATAAAATAAAAAAATATAATAAACGATACCTATAGCCCATTGACCAAACACAATAGACAGCAGACCTATTAGTCCTCCAATCATTCCAAACAACACAATAATCATCACAAACGGAATGAGAATCAGGTTTGTAATAACCCCATAAAGAGGAATATAATAAAAATGATAAGCTACAATAGGTAGTGTGGCTAAAGTCGCAGAAACACTTGCACTTAGAGAAGATCGAATAAAGGATGGAATCATATATAATTTCTCTATCAAAGGAGACAACAACACTAAACCAAGAACGGCACCATAGGATAATTGAAAACCAATATCCCATAAATAAAAAGGATTTTTAAATAATAAAAAAAGAGCAGAAAAAGCAATGGATGTATATATATCAGGGGTTCTAAAAAAAATATATCCTCCCAAGATGGAACTCATCATGATAATTGCTCGCATTGTTGAAACACTATTTCCTACAAAAGCTCCATATAACATCAATAAAAAAATGGTCAGTATTGCACTACTCCTTCGTGAAACTTGGATCCATTGCAGTATTTGAAAAAGTAAAAATCCTAAAATAGAAATATGCAATCCTGAAATAGATAATATATGAGAAATTCCTGTTTTTTTATAAAGATCCTGGGTTTTTGTTTCTAACTCTTGACGATTGCCTAAAATCATAGCTTTCAAAATAGATCCTTGTGCAGGCGGCAAAATAGCATCATAAACATCTTGAAAGGCCTGATTGGCGGTTTGAAGAACATGCAAAATACTGTTTGAATTTGTAGATATATGTTTTTTTATTTCTCCAAAACATATAAAATCAAAACCATGAATTAGTCCATATCGTTTTTGATTAAATCCTCCAGGATTTCTTTCTTCTTCTAATTTTTGTACCTGACCTTGAAACCAGATATTATCTTGGTATTGTATGTCTGGATATAGATCTGTATGAAGCTGTATCGCAACAGAAGATTTCTTGTGCCATTCTTTAAAATAAGATGAATCTACTAACACTATAAACCTTGATGAATTCTCCTTATAATTATGATATACCTTCTGTACTTTCCCCATAATAGACCCATTGTAATCATTTAATAAATTAAATTCTGCATCTATATTTCTCATTTGTACAGTGTTCACTTGCAGAAAACCTAAAAAAAATAACAATGGAAGAAGATAAACTCCTTGCCATTGATATTTACTTGCAAAATAAAAACTCCCTAATAAAAAAATTAGGAAAAAAAGGCTTCCTAGTAAAAAAGAAACCAAAACATTTCCTAATAAAATCCCGATGATATAAAAGCAACTTCCCCATACTAATGGCCGTTTCATATGTGTTCCCCCATTTATATACTATCCATCTATTGTTGAATAAGATCTAAGTTTCTTTCAAATGGGTGGCTAAACTCCACATGTCCTTTAAAGGTTTCTTGTTTTTCTCCTTCTATTAAAAATTGAACTTTTTGTATATGGGGCAATTCAGTCAGTGAGTTAACAATGGAGTAGATTGTATAAAGTTCTCCTGTTGAACCTCCCCAATGTTTACTTCTAAATTCATTGCTAAAATCTACATAACAAATTCCATCATTGGTCTGAACTCCTTTAATCTTAGTTTCTACTGGAATTGTTTTGTTAAGTTCTTTCTGTGTTGGTCCTGAAATCAATTGTTCTAATACATATTTTTCTAAAGGTTCATTAGGATTGATAGCAATTGTTCTTTTTTCCAATTTTAAAGCCGTTGCATCCTCATTGCTAAAATAAAGCTGAACTTCCACATACTCCGTATTTAGAGGATTTCTTTTATCTAAAATAATATCATCACTACTAATAGGACCTAGAGGATTCCCATCTGTACCTAGCAAAGGCTCCCCTGCAATAGTAAGTTGAACTTTATCGACAAAAGGCAAAGACGTCAAAGTTTTTACTATAGATGCACGCAAAAATACTTCTTCCGACGTTTTAAGCTGAGCATAATTCGCTGAAATATTTAATTCTATCATATGTTCATCTTTATCAAAGTGAGCCTGAATAAATTCTATATCTTTGGGAATTGTAGCGATAAATCCAGGTGTTTGAGGTCCCTTCTTTAAAGCTACTAATACTTGTTTAATAATATCCTTTTCATTATTCTCTGTAATGACCATATCTTCTTCTACTAATTTTGACCGATCTTGGCTCATAAAATATAGCCGAATAGTCTTATTTCTGTCTTGGAGTTCCATTGTCTTTTTGGATAATGATAGTGTACTACGGTCATTAGAATTTACATTAAAGATAAAAAAAATCAAAACCATAGTAAGAAGCACTGCTCCCATACCTAGAAACCAATGATATGGTTTTTTGAAATACCCCAAAATAGATCACCCCCATAATTGATTATACCTTAAAACCATTACAATGCTAAAAAGAAAGTGTTACAATTCTATGAACTTAAGTGTAACGGAATTCGAAGAATAAAAGTACAACCTTCGCCTTCCTTGCTGGTTAATCTAATACTTCCTTGATGAAGCAATACTGTGCGCTGTGTAATGGCTAAGCCTAAACCAGTCCCTCCTGTCGCACGATCTCTAGTTTTATCTATTCTATAAAACCGGTCAAATATTTTTTTCTGTTCTTCCTCAGGTATTCCTATTCCTGTATCTTGTATGGTAATAAAAGCATTTTGATGATCTGCATCTAAAATAACAGATACCGTTCCATTTTCATTATTATATTTAATACCATTTTCAACCAAATTTGAAATAGCTAAAGTCAATTTAATCTCATCTACTTTTGCATAAACATCTCTGCGGCTTTCGTAAATGAGTTCAATATTTTTTTGCATAGCCAATGGATGAAGGCGTTTTAATATATCCTCGATTAATGTATTAAGATATGTTTCATTAAAAGATAATTCCATATTTTTACCATCAATCTTAACCAAAGCTAGTAAGTCATTGATAATAGCCGTTTGACGATCTACCTCTGATGTAATATCTTCTAGAAATTCTTGATATAACTCTACTGGTAAGTCTTCTTGTAATAATAGAGATTCACTTAACACTTTAATAGAACTAAGTGGTGTTTTTAACTCGTGAGATACATTTGCAACGAATTCTTCTCTAGATCTATCAACCTCTAACAAACGCTCACTCATGTGGTTAAATGCCATAGTAAGATCTGCAATTTCATCCTTTCCTCTCACTGGTATTTGCTGATCTAAATGTCCCTCAGTTACTTTTTGTATTACTTTCACTAACTCTTTTAATGGACGTATCAATACGCCGGAAACATAAAAACTAAAAAAACCTACAACTAAAGTTGTTAAAATAACTAAGACATAAAGTTGTTTTTGGACGGAGCGTAAAGAAATATAGATATCTTCAATTGATGCTGAAATCATGACAGCAGCAATAATTCCATGTGTTTTGTCATCTTTAATAGAAACAACAGCATGAATAATATTACTCCCGGGCAGAAGATAAGTTGCATTCGTTCCCTCTAAGGCAGTAATTACCTCCTTTTGTAAAGTCATCTTTCCTACATCCACTTTATTAGAATCATTCAGCACAATACCCTTTGCATCAAAAACCATAATCCTAGCGCCTATCTCCTTACTTTTTTGCTGAATTTCATCACTAAATACTTTTTTTTGCTCTAGGTTAATGCTTTTTAAATAACCAGAACTTATAATATTCCCCGCAATAATATTCGCCTGACGTTGCAAGTCCGCAGTTCGATCTTGTATATAATGTTTTTCCAAAGTATTATAGATACCTAATGAAAAAAGCATCAAAGGGAAAAAACTAATAATCATATAAGTAATTAATAACTTCCACTGTAAACTGTGTATCCACTTAAATTTAGTCTTTAAAATAATAACCCACTCCCCATTTCGTATATAAATAAGCTGGTTCGCTGGGGTTGGTTTCTATTTTTTCTCGTAGCCTTCGAACATGTACATCCACTGTGCGTACATCTCCTGGATAATCATATCCCCAAATTGTGTTGAGAAGAACTTCTCTACTATAAACTTTACCTGGATTAGCACTAAACAATTCTAACAAGTCAAACTCCTTGGCTGTTAAGTTGACTTCTTTCCCTTGAATATAGACACGTCGTCCATTAAAATCTAGTTTTAGATCTCCTATTTCTATAGAATCTGGGTTGTGATCTTGTTCTTGATTTTGCATCCTTCTCATGACTGCCTTAATACGTGCTTTTAATTCTAATATATTAAAAGGTTTTGTCATATAGTCATCAGCACCATATTCGAGCCCCATAATTTTATCCATATCTTCTCCTTTTGCAGTTAGCATGATAATAGGCACACTAGAATCTTCCCGAATTTGCTGACACACATTTAAACCATCTATTTTGGGTAGCATAACATCTAAAATAATGATATCATAAGAATTTGTTTTAGCTAATTGCAAAGCTTCTTCACCATCATATGCTACATCTACAATCATATTATCTTGCTCTAAGCTAAAGCGAATTCCTTTTACGATTAGTTTCTCGTCATCTACAACAAGTACACGATAAGCCATCAATATCCTCCTCCTAATCTACAGTAATTTTTGATTTTATCTTTTCAAAAGTTTTAGGACCTATTCGTGATACCTTTTGAATATCTTCAATTGTTTGAAAGGCACCGTTCTTTTCTCGATACTCAATAATATTTGCAGCCGTAACTGGTCCAATGCCTGGTAATGCTTCTAGACTGTTAGAACTTGCTATATTAATATTAATCATATGCATATCTTCTTCATCTAGTTGCATGCTATTATTATTGTTCTCTTTTTGAATTTTGTCAAATTCTTCTCCAAAACTAGGAATATAAATTTTTTGTTCATCTTTAATCTTCATCGCTAAATTGATTTGATCTAAATCTGCATCTTCTGTAGCCCCACCTGCTAACTCAATAACATCATAAATCCGGCTTCCTAGAGGTAAGGCATAGATATTTGGCTGATACACCGCTCCTGTAATATGAACTACACAAATAGATTCCTTTTCTTCATCTACTACTGATGTGGAATTTATTTCTTGAAAAAGAGGAGTTTCTTCTAGGGCATCCCCTTTAATTAACTGACGCTCTATGGGCAGGGGACGATATAATGAAAACTTCATATATGAAAAACCTAAGATCAAAGCTACAACACCTATTATGGCAGGTACATATATCTTATTCTTTTTCATACAGTTGCCTCCCACTTATTTATCAATCAATGATATTTTACTACTTATTAAACTTATTCGGCATCATCACGAAAAATCCTCTGTTTAAAACATATTTTTTATGAATTTATTCTTTTTTTTTTCTTCAGACTCTGCTATACTAAAGATTGACAAAAGAGAGGAGCTAACATATGAAATCTATTCCCTTATTATTTATAAGCCTATGGTGTATCTTATTTGTACAAACTTATATTTTTGCGGGGGTACAGACCCCACCGGATATCATGTCTGAATCCGCCATTGTCATAGAAGCAAAGACTGGAACCATATTATATGAAAAAAATATCCATGAACAATTACCACCAGCTAGCATTACTAAAATCATGACTGCTTACCTAGCTTTGGAATTTGGTAAACTAGATGATATCATTACTTTTACAGATAGTGCTGTATTTAGTATTGGTCGAAATAGTAGCCACCTATGGATGGTGCCAGATGAAGAGATTACCTTAGAACAGGCCCTTTATGGTATGCTACTACAATCTGCTAACGAAGTTTCCAATGGTATTGCTGAACTTATTAGTGGGTCTATCGAAGACTTTGCAGAATTGATGACAGAAAAAGCTCATTCTTTAGGTGCTACTAAGACCCATTTTACCAACCCCCATGGGCTACACGATGAAGAACACTATACTACTGCTTATGATATGGCTCTCATTGCTAAAGAAGCAATTAAGAATCAAAGATTTAAGGAAATTATTCAAACATCCTTATACGAAATTCCTGCTACTAATAAAAATGATATTAGATATCTTCATAATCAGCACTATATGTTTTCAGGCTGCTTAAAAAATCCAAAATTCCACTATGAAGGTAGTTTAGGTGGTAAAACCGGATATACAGATCAAGCACGTCACACTTTAGTTACCTATGCATCTAGAAATAATATGGATTTAATTTGCGTTGTTTTAAAATCAGAAAAACCCCTAATGTACGAGGAAACTACTGCTCTTTTTGACTATGCCTTTGAACAGTTTTCCCTTGTCAATATTGCTGAAAAAAATACAACCTTTGCACCTATTCCTTTGATTTATCCAAAAAATAAAGAACCTTTTGATATGATTGAAACTACATTGGAAAATGATGTGTTGGTTGTTTTACCTAAGGATGCGAAAGTAGAAGATATTCGAAAAACTATTATTCTGCCTTATGAAGTTAGTGAATCAGTAAAGAAACATGAAACTCTTGGGGAAATTGTTTATTTTCTAGATGATCAGCTCCTTACAAAATCTCCTATTGTATCTAAGAAAAACTATGAGCTTCCTCCTATAGAATCCTTCGGAATCCCGCAATCGGATCCAAATATTTCTAACTCTAGCATTCCTTCAGCTTCTACTCATATCCTTAGGCTGCCTATTATGATTATACTTATTTTAATATTGCTCTCTGGTTTATTTTTTGTTCTTTCTATTTTTTCTTCTCAACGCTCTCTAAGTAAACGTTAAAATATTCTATTTTTAAAAAACCATTTTTGCTTATGACAAAAATGGTTTTTTACTTTTCTTGTAACTATATTAACGAATGATAGTCATTACATCTCCTAAAGCTTTTCTTGGAGGACTGTATAATTCAGAAGCGACGGGAACTCCTAGCGGAACCATGCACGCCAAATGATAACATTCTTTTTTGAATCCTAAATATTCTTGTATCTCATTCTTTGCATAAAGAGGTCCTGTCATCCAACAGCCTCCATATCCTAAAGTTGATGCTGCTAGAAGTAAATTTTGTACCGCAGCCCCAATGTTTTGAATCCCCGGTTGGTGCCTATTAAAATCCTTTACTTCTTGATCCGTTGGATTACTTCCTAAAAACAGTTCCATTCCAGTAGTAGGGTAAGGCCCAGCAAAAACAAAAATTGTCACAGGTGCCTCAGGAAAAAATGTGTAATAATTTAGATAAGCAAGCATTTTTTGCTTTTCTTTTTCATCAGCTATTTTTTCCGTTGCCAATTTGCCTTTTTCTTTAATAATATTTGCAATATCTTTAAGTTTACCCCTATTTTGCACCACAACAAAATGCCAATTTTGCAGATTTCTGCCGGAAGGTGCTTGCATAGCTGCTTTAAGAATTTCTTTCAAATCTTCTTCTGGAATATCTTTATCCTGAAATTCTCTAACACTATGACGATTATAAATATAATCTAACATCTTTTTTGGCCCCCTTGAAATTTTTTTAATTATCTTTTATTGTAGTAAATTGAGATGAAAGCTCTTTCCCATCGCTCCATATTCTTTCTAAATTATAGAACTCTCTTTCTTCCTTCAAGAAAATATGAACAATCAATTCACCATAATCTAACAATACCCAAGATGAATGATTGCCTCCTTCATGCTGTACTAAGGGATATCCTTCTTGAGAAAATGCTTTTGTTAGATATTCTACCAACGCTTGAACATGACTTGTATTATTACCATGAACAATGACGAAATAATCAGTCAATGCCGATATCTCACGAATATCAATGATTCGGATGTCCCCTCCTTGTTTATCATCTAATGTTCGATAAGCAATTTGTAACATCCTCTTAGCTTGGTCCGAAATTTGCATAAAATAATGAACTCCTTTCTCATTTTACGATTTGTTCCAAATCTTCTTTTGCCTGCACTGTGAAGGGGTGCAATATCCCTTTTTTCGATTTAACGTAGTGAATGGTTAAATCTAATGCTTTATACAAAGCCTGGTCAATTTGCAAATACGCTAAACGCCTAACTGTATCAAGACCTTCAAAAGGAACTCGTGTAGGCTCTATATAATCTGCTAAAAAAATAATTTTTTCTAATAAAGTCATTTTAGCTCTACCGGTAGTATGATATCGAATGGCATTGAGTATGTACTCATCTTCTACTTTATATTCTAATTTAGCAATCTCTGCTCCCAAAAAACTATGAATCAAGTGGGGGCTTTGCTGCATTACCGAATCTATAGGAACATGTAACTCTTTACATAATTGTGTTCGTAATGAATCAGAATATTCCTTTGCGCAATCATGAAGCAATCCAGCTATTTTAGCTTTTTCAATATCTTCTTGGTAATGATCAGCCAGAGCTGCAGCTACATTCATCACTTCTAAAGTATGGAGAAAGCGCTTTTTTGAAAGAGAAACTTGAAGTTTTTCAATCATGGCATCATACGCTAACATCTGACCACCTCAATTTTGTCTCAATCTTGTGTTTGCTGATAAAGTCCAAATTTTAAAATGTAATTTTCAACCGTTTCAGGTAATAAATACTTAATAGGGCGACTTGCTTCTACCCTTTTTCGAATGTCAGAAGAAGAAATAGCCAAGGATGGAACTTCTAAAAAATGAATTTTAGATCCATATTGTTCACGAAGCTCTTCAATCCTTTTTAGTAAACTGTTTTTATGATAACCTGGACGTGTAACTGCAACAAATGTGCAAAGCCGCAATAGTTCCTCTGGATCTTTCCATGACAAAATTTGATGAATTGCATCTGCTCCAGTGATAAAATACAGCTCTGTTTCTTCCCCATAAACCTGTTTTAAGTGCTGTATAGTATCAATAGTATAAGTTATGCCTTTGCGGTCAATTTCAACCCTAGATACGTCAAAATAAGGATTGGTTACAGTAGCCAGCACAGTCATCAAATATCTATGTTCCGTATGACTAACATCAAAAAATGGCTTGTGGGGTGGGTGCCCTGTAGGTACAAATAATACTTTATTAATTTGAAATTGATATCGTACTGCCTCAGCAGTGACTAAATGCCCATAGTGAATCGGATCAAAGGTGCCCCCCATAATAGCTAATCTTTCTACTTTTTTCTCCGTGGCTGTTAAAAGGTCTCTCATAAGTAAACTCCTTTTACTTTAGCTTGTAGTCTGCTTTATTTATTATATATCATTCTAACAAAAAAAGAAATCAAAAGGCGACGTTTTGTCGCCTGAAAGTTTCTATTTTGAAAGTTGAATTTTAGGTTTGTCCTTGGATGGGCGATAAAGAACCAATCTTTTTCCGATTTGTTGTACAGGCTCCGAATGGGTCCTTTCCGACAACTTACTCATAATGACCTTTGGATCTTCTAAACAGTTTTGCAATATTTGTATTTTTATTAACTCCCGTGCTTCAAGGGCATCATCAATAGCCGCGGTTAATTCTGGTGTAACACCCGCTTTTCCTACTTGAAAAATGGGATCAATTCCATTTGCAAGGCTACGCAAATAAGCACGTTGCTTACTAGTAATCATATAAAACCTCCTTCCTTTATCGTGATTTAAAGTATTCAAATTCCAGATCATAAATACGTACAGTATCTCCTTCTTCTATACCTGCTTTCTCTAATTCCTCAATAATGCCTTGATCACGCAAATATTTTTGAAAGAAAACAAAGCCTTTTTCTGTATCAAGATGAGTGTACCCTAACATTTTTTCAACATTATACCCTGAAACCTCATATACCCCTTCTTCCACCTTTTCGATAACATGAGGTTCTTCTGTTTTCCATTCATCATAATCATCTAAATATTCTGTTTCAAAAACAATAGGATCTTTATTTATTGTTTGCAAAAGTTCTCCAGCATAATAAAGCAATTCTTTTAAACCTTCTCCACTAGCTGCTGAAATGGGAAATACACGAACGCCAAGGGGCTCATATTTTTTCCTAATTTGTTCAATATACTCTCTAGATTCAGGAAGATCTATTTTGTTTGCTGCAATAATCTGAGGACGTTCCCCTAGAGTTTCACTATAAGCCTTTAATTCGTAATTGATCTTTTCAATATCATCCAATGGATCTCTGCCCTCGGTCCCTGAGCTATCCACAACATGAATGAGTAGTCGCGTCCGTTCGATGTGACGTAAAAAGGCATGGCCTAGACCAACACCTTGGTGAGCTCCTTCAATAAGTCCTGGAATATCAGCCACCATAAATCCACCACCATACTGCGTATCAACAACACCTAAATTAGGTGTTAATGTGGTAAAATGATAATCAGCAATTTTAGGTTTTGCATTGGAAATCATTGATAAAATCGTTGACTTACCCACATTTGGAAATCCAATCAAGCCCACATGAGCAATGGTTTTGAGTTCTAAAACAACCCAATACCCTCTTCCTTCTTGACCAGATTGTGCATATCTAGGTACTTGCATCGTAGCTGTTGCATAATGAGTATTACCCTTACCTCCACGTCCACCTCGTAAAAAAACTTCTCTTCCATCTGCTTTTGACATATCAAGCATAATTTTTCCTGTTTCAGCCTCACGAATGATCGTTCCTGGTGGCACCTTTAATATAAGATCTTCACCGCTTTTTCCATAACGCTTTGCTTTTCCACCATTTTCTCCTGATTGAGCTTTAAATTGACGTTTGTATCGAAAGTCAATCAACGTATTTAAACCAGGATCCACTTCAAAAATAATGTCGCCGCCTTTACCGCCATCTCCACCATCTGGCCCGCCATTAGGTACATATTTTTCTCTTCGAAAAGAAACTGCACCATTGCCGCCATTTCCTGCTTGGATATATATTTTCGTTTGATCCACAAACATATTTATCACCCCTTTTTTAAAGAAAAAGCAGGCCCCCCACATACAATTGGAAACCTGCTCCTCTATACTTATTATTGTGCAATTGTTTCAGGATATACAGAAACTTGTTTTCTATCTCTACCTTTTCGTTCAAATTTTACTCTTCCATCTACTAAAGCAAATAAAGTGTCATCACTTCCACGTCCTACATTCACACCAGGATGAATTCGAGTACCTTTTTGTCTGTAAAGGATATTACCTGCTCTAACTATTTGGCCATCTGCTCTTTTTGCACCTAAACGCTTTGAGTTGGAGTCACGACCATTTCGGCTAGAACCAACCCCTTTTTTTGATGCGAAAAACTGAAGGTTCATATTTAACATCATTCCACCTCCTCATCTACTATCTGTATATACTCTGTTCCATAATCTTCTTGAATCTGAGAGATCCCTAACAACATAGACTCTACTAAAAGCTTAGCCTCGGATCCCATATCTGATTGGTAAGCATTTAAAAACTGACATTGTATAAATCCACCTTCCGATTGAACTTCATATTCAATTGGCTCTAAGGTGAATGTCTCAATGGAGTTAATTGCATTAAATACCAAAGCGGTCACTGCAGAACAAACGATATCTGTTCCATAAGGACCATAGTCCGCATGGCCTGCTACACGAAATCCACAGATTTTGTTTTTTTTCCTACGGAAAACAGTAATACGTATCATGACTATGCGTTGATCTTTTCAATTTTCACTTGAGTAAAAGGTTGTCTATGACCTTGTTTTTTATGGTATCCTTTTTTAGCTTTAAACTTATAAACAATAATTTTTTTGTTTTTCCCTTCTTGCACTACAGAAGCTGAAACTGTTGTATTGTTTACATAAGGGCTACCAACTGCCAATGTCCCATCTTTAGAGACAGCAATCACTT
Source organism: Candidatus Epulonipiscium sp. (assembly GCA_012799415.1). Classification (GTDB taxonomy): domain Bacteria; phylum Bacillota; class Clostridia; order Lachnospirales; family JAAYNZ01; genus JAAZLH01. Next base: position 41,150 of record JAAZLH010000113.1, read on the forward strand.
TGTCAAAAACAACTTCTTCCCCCGGAGTAAGTCCTAATTTTTCAATTTTTAAAACTTCTCCTTCTTGCACTTTATACTGTTTGCCACCTGTTTCAATAATTGCGTACATGCAGGCACCTCCTCTACTTAGTCTCGCCGAATACGGTACAAAATTTAAATTTTGTTTAGACCTCTTCGTGCGGAAATTACACACTGAAATATGATATCATAGGTCAACTATTTTGTCAACAATATTTCTTATGAGAAAGAGATCATATGCTGAATCTTTATTTTGAAAGATCCTCTTCTGTAAATGCAAAAGGGAGAAGATCTTTTGTCTGATATTCTTTAATTTCTCCATCAGCTGTTTGCAAAACAACGAATCCTCCTAACATAAATTCGGCCATGACTTGACGGCAAATACCACAAGGAAATGTTTCTTGCCCTGAACTACTTACAATGGCTATAGCTTGAAAATCTCGTTCACCTTCTGAAACAGCTTTGAAAAAGGCTGTTCGTTCCGCACAATTGGTAGCACCATAAGAGGCATTCTCTATATTACAACCAGTATATATTTTTCCTGATTTAGTTAGAAGTGCGGCGCCTACTTGAAAATTAGAGTAAGGAACATAAGCTTTTTTTTGAGCTTCTTTGGCATATTCAAGTAAATTATGTAAATCCATATTTTCTCTCTCCCTCTATTTTTTATTTAATATCATATTCTTTGTTTTTAGGATAAACACTAATCCAAGTATTCCCTTTATTCATTTCCAACTTTTTGCCTTTCGAATCAAAAAATTGAGTTGGAGATCGATGTGATGTTTTTTTCCAAGTAATAGGTATTAACTTCCCATTAGTAATGTATAAACCATCTCCTTCCGTGATTAGATTCATATCCCTACAAAAATTAGGATCTCCTTTAATAGTCCAGATCTCTGCAAACTGGATAATGATATTTTTAAATCGTAACTGTTCTCCTGTATTAGCATCAATATGGGGTTCTCCTGATTGAAATCTTTTATAATTCTGAGCAGTAGCATCGTATTCAAATTCTGAAATAAGATAATAGGAAAAAGGCAAACTGACTTTCTCGGCGTTTTCTCCTTCTAAATTAACATTCTCTTCTAAAAAATAAAAAACAGGTGCTATTTCTTGATTTCTTTCCTTTCGATATCCTACCTTGTCCCAAGCTGTCATTAACTTTTCTTTATTCGTGAAAGCACTATGTTCTTGCCCCTTGGTTTTCCAGCGTTCCATATCTCGCCAACACATAATTTCATCTAACCAAGATAAACCATTTAAATTTTCCACTTTCAGTTCAGTAAAAGCTCGATGGGCATAAATACTTTGTCCATAGTGAACATAAATGGCATCGTGATCAAAGGCAAAATCTAAATAATAATGTCTAGCGCTACGAATGGGGCCTATTTTTTCTGTATTAAAATCTTGAAAAATAGCCATTAAACGAACCATTTCCCCTTCAACTAAAGTTTCATAAATGATTTCTGCCTCACTTAGGCCATGATGGGGCCAAGCTCTTTTATGATTATTAATCATCACTGCTACAGGGCGCCTTTGAGCCACATCTTCATCAATCCATAAGCCCGTTAAAAAGCTAGGCACTTTACCTTCATGAAGATCTTCTATAACTTCTTCTTGCTCCTGTTCCTCTTCCTCAGGTTCTGGATCTATTTCCTCTTGCATAGTAGGCACTTCTTTAGGTAGTTCCTCCTTTTTTCTACAAGCTACTAACCCTCCTAGAAACATAAGAACACATAACAACAATATACAAATAGCCCTTAAGGCTCCTTTATGCACTAATTATTCCCCCTTATTTCTTATAGGTCTTTCTGGTTGCAATATGCCTCCGGATACAATTAGTTTCATCGCAGCTTCTACTGGCATCTGAAGGACCGTTATATCTTTTTCTTTAAGTAAAAGCATAAATCCCGACGTTGGATTCGGGGTTGTAGGAACAAAAACACTAACTACCTTCTCTCCCACATATGCATTGATCTCCCCCACTGCATCTCCTGTAATAAATCCTAGTGTATAGCATCCATAGTAAGGATAGGGAATCAAAACTACCTCCCGAAAGGCTTTTTGATTATGCTGAAATAAAGTATCAAAAACCTTTGCAAAAGCTGTATAAATATTCCCTACAAGAGGAATTTTTAAAATAAACGCTTCTATACTTCCCCAGATCCTCCGTCCAAGTACCTTAGAAGAAATTATACCTACTATACAAATAAGAAAAACACTCATTAACAAACCCATTCCAGGAACATTAATTTGCTCTTTTGTGACCTTGAAACCTAGGATATTACAAATAAATATCAAAATATTAGATAACATATCCCTTGGCCAACGATCAATAAATGAAAACACAAGTTGTAATGCATATATAGTAAAAGCTAAGGGAAGTATCATAATTAATCCCGTAAAAAAAACATACCGGAGGGCCAAGAAAGATCGTTGAATTCCCTTCCAAAGATCCTTATTTTTCTTTTTCATGTTGGAGCTCCCATTCCTTAAAGATTTTCTTATTTGAAATCTTAATTAGTATACCCCAAATATGCCCTACTATCGATTTTTTTATCTTGGTAGTCCTACTTTTTGCAAAATTATTTCTTGCTTCTCTTCCATGACTTTTTCTTCTTTATGTTCTAAATGATCATACCCTATTAAATGCAGAAGACTGTGAGTTACTAAAAATCCTATTTCTCTCTCAAAGGAGTGACCATATGCTATACTTTGCTCCTGTGCCTTATCCAAGGAGATGATAATATCTCCAAGAATTAACTCTTCCGTATCAGGATTGACATAGTCATCTAAGTTCTCAATCTCATCAAACGAACAGTATCCCTCTGTAAAATCAATCATAGGAAAAGATAGTACATCCGTTACTTGGTCTATTCCTCTATGCTCTTTATTTAGATCCCTAATTTCTTCATCACTTACAAAAGTAATACTAACTTCTACAGAAACTGGATACTCTTCTTCCTCAAGAGTGGTTTCAGTAATATGCTCAATCATTTTTTCTATTTCCTTTGAAATTTTTGTTGTCGTGCTATTCTCTATCCAAATCGTCATGTAATTTCTCCTTTTTTACTATCTGTGACTCCACTTGTAATTCAGATTTCAGTTCTTCCTGTAATTGTGACTTTGGATTCTCTAGGAGTTCTACTTTTTCTTCTATTTCTAAATCTGATTCTTCATCTTTTTCTATTTCTTGGTCTTTCTTTTCTTTCACATCTTCATCTACTTTATTCTTAATTTTGGGATACTCAATCCTTCGATGATAAATACCATTAAAGACCGTCATAAAAGAATTTTTAATGGTTTGTAAATCTTTGATTTTTAAATTGCTCTCTTCTAATTGGCCATCATCTAATTTATCCTGTATTAAAATCTGCATAAAATCCATAATATCTGCCTCATTTTGCTTTTCAACAGGTAATGCACGTACTGCCGCCTCAATAGTATCCGCTAACATAACAATAGCTGCTTCTGGACTCTGTGGCTTAGGGCCTGGATATCGAAATTGTTCTTCCTCAACTTGTCCATTTTGTTGTTTCATCGCCTGATAATAAAAATACTTAATCATGGTTGTACCTTGGTGTTGTTGAATAATATCTTTAATTACCTTAGGTAATTTATGTGTATTAGCTAATTGCATTCCATCTTTCACATGCTGCAAAATAATTTGTGCGCTAAGCTCTGGATCTAAGAAATCATGTGGATTTTCTCCCATCTGGTTTTCTTTAAAATAAGCCGGATAAACTAATTTTCCTATATCATGGTAGTAAGAGCCTACTCTTGCCACTAACGAATTGGCACCAATATCTGCTGCTGCTGTTTCAGATAAGTTTGCAACTAATAAGCTGTGGTGATAAGTCCCTGGTGCTTCTAGTGATAATCTTCGCAGAAGGACCTGGTCAGGATTGGTTAAATCTAATAATTTAATGGGAGTAATGACATCAAAGGCAACTTCCCAAAAAGGTAAACTGCCTATAGTAATAATAATGGAAAGCCCTCCGTTTAATAAACCATAAAGAAGATGAGTTATTATGTCTGGGTGATAAGTTTTTAGTAAAAATGTCTCAACTCCTAAAATAATTAAACTATTCATCAAAATAACTAAAATTCCTACTCTCAATATCTTATTTCTTCGAACTGTTTGTTTAATTAATAAAGAAGATATAGAACCTCCTATTAAAAAAAAGAGGATAAAATTCATATCACCATTATAAATCAATGCTGCCACAAGGGTCATTACTAAATTAGTAGCCATCCCTAACTGAACATTGATTAAAATAGCGATTAACATAGTACCTATCGTAATAGGTATGAGGTAAAATGATAAAGAAGACATTAACCAAACCAATGAAATTACACCTACATAGATAAAAAAAATTAATAAAACTTCTTTTTTTTCTTGAAAAATATGATAATAAAAACTAAACACATAGTAAGCATAAATTCCTAAAATCAACAAAATCAATATCGCAAGACCAATCATTGAAGAATATTGCTTTTCTTGCTCTTGCTCCACCATATTTAGTGACTTTAAAATTTCATAGGTTTCTACTGTAATGAGTTCTCCTTCCCCTACAATTTTCTGCCCAGCCAAAATTTTCACAGGCTCTACTGTAGCTACTCTTTTCATCATTTCTTCTTGTGTTGCCTCCTCATCTTTCACCATATTCGGTCGCAACACAGAAGAAACAATATGGTATCCAAGGATTTGTAATTCCAAAGACAACTCAGATTGTGCAAATTCATCTTTTACATCTAAAATATTCTTTGTGATGGCCTCTTCCTTGATACCTGCATCTAGAATTCTTTGAGCAATCTCCAGAGAAACTTCTTGTAATTCAATTCGCTGAGCATAGGAAAGCAAAATCGCTAAGCGGTTTTGATCTTCCGTTAAAAAAACTGGTGATCTTTTCCTCAAAAATTCTAAAGATTCCTTCTCATCATCAAAAGCCCTTGTTTGAGCAACAGCTTCAAAAAAACGATTAATATCAGATAATACTCTCTCCTCTACTTCTAAATCCTGTTTAAATAAAGTTTCTACACTATTTTTAACTTGTTCTTTTCTACGTTCTGTAGCAATGGTATTTTCTACTTCTTGTGGTGCCAAAATCTGTTTTTTTGATATCGTTCCAACTTCAATTTGATAATCCTCTTGAGATTGGTTCCCTGTCATAGCCATAAGGAATGTTAAAAACACTGCAATAAAAAATAAAAACCCAACCAAACCATACTGTTTTAAAAAAGTCTGAATCTGCTTTGCTTTTTTTTCCCCCTTTTTCAATGATAAACCTCCTATGAAAAACTATTTTTTCTGTTGTTTTTTTTCATATCCCTCATAAGCATCTACAATCTTTTGGACTAAGGGATGTCGTACAACATCTTTGTTGGTTAAATAAGAAAATCCTACACCTTCTACATTTTTTAAAATCTTAGATGCTTCAATAAGCCCTGATTTTTTATCCGTAGGTAAATCAATTTGAGTCACATCACCTGTAATTACAGCCTTTGATCCAAAACCTAGTCTTGTTAAAAACATTTTCATTTGTGCCGGAGTTGTGTTTTGAGCTTCATCTAAGACAATAAATGAATTTTCTAACGTACGACCTCTCATATAAGCCAAAGGGGCTACTTCAATAGCTCCTCGCTCCATATTTTTTAAAAATGCATCTGCCCCCATAATTTCATATAAAGCATCATACAAAGGCCGTAAATAGGGATCAACCTTGCTTTGCAAATCCCCTGGTAAAAATCCTAAATTCTCTCCAGCTTCAATGGCAGGCCGAGTCAAAATAATTCTATTTACTTCATTTTTCTTAAATGCAGTAATAGCCATGGCCATGGCCAAATAGGTTTTGCCTGTGCCCGCAGGTCCGATGCCAAAAACAATCATGTTTTTTCGCATTAAATCAATATATTTTTGCTGTCCTAGCGTCTTGGCCCTAATTTGCTTACCATAAACCGTCATACAGATAAAATCATCATACAATTCTCTAAGCTGTGCTTCTTGATCTTCCTCTACTAAAGAGAGTACATAATTAACATTTTGAATTGAAATCGTTTCTCCCTTTTTAGCTAACTCTGCTAATTGGAGCAAAACCCGGGTAGCCTTATCTACATTCGTAGCATACCCAAGGATTTTGACCTCCTCACCTCTATTAATGATACGTACATAAAGCTCTTTCTCGATTTGTTTGATATTCGTATCAAATTGGCCAAAGATATTGGCAATCTGTGAGTTGTCAATGGCTACTACTTTCTCCATCTGTTCCATCTAGTGTGTTCCTCCGTTCTGTTATGGTAATTTCTTTTTCTTTTCCAATTGGTTCAATAAGCGTGATGATTGCAGTAGCTTTCATCTTTTTACCAATAGATTCAAAGTTCACCTTAGAATCAAGAATCTCTGCTTCTGGATGAAGAGATTCTTTGATTTCTTTTTGTAACTTTCGTTGTAAACTTTGTTTGATCTCCATTTCTGTATAGCTCTTTTTTTGTGGATTATACTCATAATATTCTTCCACAATCCAACCAAAAGGTAGAATGAAATCTTTGCCAAATGAAATTTGTTTTTTATTACTTATTTTATCATAATTCTTAAAAAAAATATCTGATTTCAGAAATATTTTCTCTTTTTTTAAAAAAATGAGTCCATAATGTTTTTTAACCTGCTGAGTATATTCTTTGTGGATATACTCAAAATCTTGCTCTTCTTCAAAGGTATACCACACTTTCGCCCGAATATCAGCAATAGAGTGAACGTACTTAATTTCTTTGAGTTCTTCTTCTGCTTTGATAAGTAGTTCTCCACTAACCAAAATATCTCCTTCTTCTACTACATCCTTAGCCTTTACTTGTGGTGTACCTAGACTAGTAGCAATGCTTATAATCACCCCTTTTTTATCAGCAATAATATCACAAGGTATATGTAGGTCTAGAAATTCAGGCTGGGGAACTGTTTCTACAAATTCAATAAATAAACGTGTCCCCTTAATATGGGCTGTGACCCAAGCAATTTCAGGGTTTTCTTCCATTAAAATTTGTTTGATCTCTTCTGTTCTAATTTTTCCTTTTAAGATCCCTACTGTAATTTCCTGTTTTTCTAAGGACAATAAGATGTCCTCCTTAGATATTCTTTCATTACCTTGAATATCAATTACCCAGATAAAAGAAGTTAGAAGATAAATAATTGAAAAACATAAAAGAATCCCCAAAACAAAAAGTCTTCTTTTTCTATACCGATGAGCAACAAAAGGCCAACCTTTTTTTTCAATAATCCTCACTTTGCATTTTGTCTTTCTTGCACATTCTTTTAATAGCTTAAACCCTTCTATACTGACTTTCATCTCTGTTATGGTACCCTTTTTCTGAATATCCCATAAATAAATTCCTTTATGAGTAGCTAGATTCATAAAACGTTCTACAGAAAATCCCCATATTTCTATAATAACATAGCCTCTCAAATAATTCCATATGGCTAAAAACATTGTTTCACCTCTACTTATATTCTTCTACCCCATATATTCGATTCGAAGTAAAGTACCTGTAATTATTAAATTTTCAGTTGTCATCATTTTTAAGTGAAGTCCCCTGCCTTCAATTTTTAAAATCCCACAAGTAGTACTTACTCTCATACGTTCTTCATTATATTCAATCATACCTTTATAATTTTCGATATGTATTTCTTCCTGTCCCATAAGAGTAAGGACAGGAAGATCTAGAACAACTTCCTTAGGGATTTCAAACCAATTTGCCATTTTCTTTTTTACCTCTTGTGAAGTTTCCGGTTTTGGCACTACTCTTTTTTTTCTCCTCATCGTCCCTCCTCCTCTCTTACATCAATATGCAAGAAAGATTTATTTCATCCATAAAATCATTAAATTAAAGTACAAAAAGTCTAAACAACAGTCTTTTTTATAGGCTTTATTGATATAGAAAAAGCAGAGTAATGGCATTTATGCCATTACTCTGCTTTAGGTATTACAAAACGATCAATACTTTCGTTTTCTCGCTGCTTCTGATTTTTTCTTGCGTTTAACACTTGGTTTCTCATAATGCTCTCGCTTACGAACTTCTTGTAGAATTCCTGCCTTCGCACAGTTGCGTTTAAAACGACGAAGTGCACTATCTAAAGACTCATTTTCGTTTACTTTTACGTTTGACATAAGTCTCTCCACCCTCCCTCCAGTTGCATAGATTGTGCTTCTGGTAGTAATCTACCTTACAACTATTGGGTTATTATCAAAGCACTATTTATGATTATACACAAAAATAAAATATACGTCAACATCATTTTGGTGTCATTTTTAATTTTGTAAAGGAATATAATAAATATCTTTTCTTACTTCAGGTTCGATTTCAATATAATGCATCATATGCTTAACTGTTTCCATCTTCACCTGTTTCATCCTTGTGATTTCTCTTGTTGTAAACGTTGTTTCTTGTCCCTCTTCAATTTCTCTCAACGCTTGCTCTACAGGAATAATTCGATGAAAAGGCTTATTATTCTTACGGATCCATTGCACCCAAGTAGGTATAAATGAAATATTTTGCATAATAGCCTTTTCTCCTTCTATTTTTTGAATGTCTATATTAAAAATAATTCCTACATCTTTTGGAGCTGGATCCTCTTGAGTCGGTTGCTGTGAAGAAATAAAATTTCCTAATGAATAAATGACTATCCCTGTCCTTACTTGCCCATCATCCTGTGGAATTTGGCGTACCTCAATTGGCTGTAAAACATGAGGATGACTACCCAAAATAATATCTGCTCCTGCTTCAAACAAAGATTTTACAATTCTCTCCTGATGGTCATTAGGGAAGGACTTATATTCATTACCGAAATGTACAGATATAACCACAAAATCTGGGTTTTGTTCTTTCGCTTCTCTTACCTTGGCATACATAGCCTCTAATCTGCTGGGTTCATACATATCCCAAGTATTCACTAAATAAGGTTGTTCTTTCGGAAGTGGAAGCCCGTTAGTTCCATAGGTATAAGACAGAAAAGCAAAAGAGATATGATTTATTTCTTTAATAAATATCCTTTCGCTATCTTCCTGTGTTTTATGAGTTCCTACATAATCTAAGCCTACCTCATCTAATACTTGAAGAGTATGAAGGACTCCTTCTGCATTACTATCCATAGAGTGATTATTTGCTGTCGTCATTAAATCAAAACCAGCATCTTTTAAGTTTTCAGCCAAGACTTCTGGGGTATTAAAACGTGGATACCCTTGGTAACCCCTTTCTTCCCCTGCCAGGGTCGTCTCTAAGTTAGCTATGGCGTAATCTGCCTGCTGAATATAAGGGGCTACCAATTCAAAAGAATGAGCGAAATTATAACTCTTTGATGCTATATCATAAGCCCCCTCTAGTTGCCATCGATGCACCATAATATCTCCTACGGCGGATAATATAACATGATACTGTTCTGGCTCACTTTCTTCCTCGATTTTCTCTGGTAACACTACTTCTTCAACTACCTCTTGATTTACTTCAGGGGTTTCTATATCCACATCAAATGTCTGATTTAAACGAGGCTGCAATAGAGTACAACCTGTAAATATAATTATTACTATAAGCAAAAGACCAAATTTAAACTTCATAATAACCCCTCCATTCTTTCAAAAATCTTTCTATCTCTGTATTCAATATATCACAAACGCACCTAAATTACTTCATTTTTACAAGAATAAATAAATTTAAAATAAATATATAACAGAATTATATGTATTACAAACTTGCTCAACTTATTTTACATTCACTTCTTTAATAGAAAATAAAAATTCATCCCTTCCCAAGCAAGAATTTTTTCATGGTTCATAAGAAAAATGAAAAAACCTACCTTTTCAAGAGACCTAGGAAACGTGCTCCCTTACAAGCAAGACGTACTTTCTTAAAACATAAAAAATACCTCCAAGTAGATAATCTAATTTTAATTAATTAGACTGTCTACTTTGGAAGTATCATATCACATTGTCTCTGTTTTTTATGTTGTTCAAATTTATTAAATTTGCTCCTGAATAACCTCTATTGCTTTTTGAAGTGCAGCATCAATCTTACTGCTATCTTTTCCTCCTGCTTGTGCCATTTGTGGTCGTCCTCCTCCACCACCACCTACAATAGGTGCAACAACCTTTACTATATTCCCTGCATGAATTCCCTTTTTAATAACGTCATCTGTTGCCATTACAATGAGACTCACTTTATCCTCTTGGGCTCCTGCTAAAATAAGAACACCAGATTGTAGCTTATCCTTTAATTGATCACCCATGGTACGAAGCGCATTCATATCCAATTGATCTAAACGAACAGCAAGAACGGATATACCTTTAACATCTTGAACCTGATCTAAAAGACCTGCCGTTGCCTCTTGCGCCATCTTCATTTTAAATCCTTCTATTTGTCTATGTTGCTCTTTTAAATCCGCTAATAACCCTTCTACTTTTTTAGCCGTAAATTCTGGAGTAGATTTTACTAACTGAGCTATTTCTTTTAGTTGATGTTCTTGTTGTTGATAGTATTCAAGAGCTACAGATCCCGTAATCGCTTCTATTCTACGGACCCCAGCTGCAATTCCTGTTTCAGATAAAATTTTAAACACACCAATTTGCGCTGTATTCTCTAAATGACATCCTCCACATAATTCTATGCTATAATCACCCATTTTTACAACCCGTACATTTTCACCATACTTTTCTCCAAATAAAGCCATAGCCCCCATTTTTCTAGCCATCTCCATACTCTCTTCCGAAATAGAAATAGGTAGTGTCTCCAAAACACTCTCATTGACTTTCTTCTCAATGGCATGAATCTCTTCTTCTTGAAGAGGTGAAAAGTGTGTAAAATCAAAACGGAGTCGATCTGGTGAAACATGAGATCCAGCTTGCTCTACATGGGTCCCTAACACTTCTCGTAATGCTTTTTGAAGTAAATGTGTTGCGCTATGATTTCTAGTGATTGCCATTCTTCTATCACGATCTACTTGTAAAGTAGCAAAATCATCTACAGTAATGGTTCCTTGTTTAACCACACCAATATGCCCTATTTTTGTACCTAGAATATACACGCAATCAGTAATTTCCATTTCGCCTTGAGTTGTTTTTAAAACTCCAGTGTCTCCTACTTGTCCCCCACTAGCTGCATAAAAAGGTGTACGATTGACAAAAACAGTCACTTGCTCCCCTTCTTTGGCCTGGTGTACCATCTCATCACCAGATACCATAGCAAGGATACATCCATCCTCTATTTCAAGCTGCTCGTAACCTACAAAATCAGTCGATAATGTAGGATCTAGGTGATGATATACCGTATCCTTTGCCCCCATAAAATTGCTTTCTTCTCTGGCTGCGCGAGCTCGATTTCTTTGGGCTTCCATCTCCTTTTGAAATCCTTGTTCATCTGCAACCATACCAGCTTCTTCTAAAATTTCTTTAGTTAGGTCAAAAGGAAAACCATAGGTATCATATAATTTAAAGCATTTTTCACCAACTAAAATCGTACTTCTCATTTCTTTTAGTTCTTCAATATAAGATTCTAGAATAGATAAACCTTGATCAATAGTCTCATTAAATCTTTGTTCTTCTACAGAGAGAACTTTATGAATATAATCTTGTTTTTCTCCAATTTCTGGATATGCTTCTTTTGATAGGGCAATCACTTCAGAAGACAAGTCTGCTAAAAACATATCTTGAATACCTAATAATTTACCATGTCGTGCCGCCCTACGAAGTAATCTTCGAAGTACATAACCACGCCCCTCATTAGAAGGTAAAATTCCATCAGATGTCATAAAAGTTACTGATCGGATATGGTCTGTAATAACACGAATAGAAATATCTTTTTGAGGATCTTTTTTGTATTCAACACTAGCCAAAGTACATATACGATTCCGTATAGCTTTAATTGTATCTACATCAAAAATTGAATCCACTTCTTGCATCATAGCCGCTAATCTCTCTAAACCAGCACCTGTATCAATGTTAGGATGGGCTAATGGATGATAATTCCCTTCCTCATCTTTATTAAACTGGGTAAAAACTAAGTTCCAAAATTCCATAAAGCGGTCACATTCACAACCAACAGTACAGTCAGGAGAACCGCATCCATATTGCTCCCCACGATCAAAATGAATTTCTGAACAAGGACCACAGGGACCTACACCTAACTCCCAGAAGTTATCCTCTTTCCCTAACCGATGAATACGCTCTGCCGGTACGTTAATTTCTTTATTCCAAATTTCAAAGGCCTCATCATCTTCCTCATAAACTGAAATATGAATTCTATCTTCCGGCAATTCTAATTCTTTAATAACAAATTCCCAAGCCCATGCGATGGCCTCTTTTTTAAAATAATCACCAAAAGAAAAATTACCTAACATTTCAAAAAAAGTTCCATGTCTTGCCGTTTTCCCTACATTTTCAATATCTCCAGTTCGGATACATTTTTGACAGGTAGTTACCCTCTTACTTGGTGGAATTTCTTGTCCCGTAAAATAAGGTTTAAGTGGTGCCATTCCTGCATTTACTAATAGTAAACTATTATCATTTTGAGGCACCAAAGGAAAGCTCTTCATACGTAAATGATTTTTCCCTTCGAAAAAAGCTAAATACTTTTCCCTCAACTCATTTAATCCTAAGTTCTTCATATTTTAGTCCTCCTTGACTACACTGCATTACATTTTTCCCACATTTCTTTTGTCATATACTGATTCATGATTTAATACTTCAATCAAAATATAAAGACCCCAGCCCGATTCTGGGAGGGGAAACCTTCTTTATACGCATTATTAAAATTATAGAAAATGATAGGCAGTTTGTCAATGCTCTAAGGAAAAATCTCTTTTTATATCCTATTATCACCCTCATTATTATTTCATATCGTTTTTTGCAAAAATTACTTTTTTGAGTGAACTTAAAAAAACTTAATATCTTACAAGTAAGAGGAACTTCCTAGTTCATAATAAAAGGATGGGTGTTTACCCATCCTTTTATCTGTAAATTCCTATAATATCATCCATCATATTTCCCGCTCTTTTAATTACTTTCTTACCATTTTTAAGCATTTTCTTGCGTTCTCTTTTGTTTGTATCAGCCATCATAACGCTAGCTGCACCAATTAAGCTACCTATCATCATGCCCGTTGTGAATCGATTCATCCTCATTAAGCTGCCCCTTTCTATAGATATTTTACTACTATAGTATTTGAAGCAAGCTTTTATTTTATACCCTTCACTGTAAAACTTTTCAAAGTAAGCTCTTAGATGAACATAATGATAAAAATTAATTAAGAAAAACAGACATTCTATCATATGACACATCTTGTTAAAATAATACTCTAGAGTTTAAATAGTGCTAATGCCTACGATCAACATTTTTAACTTTATCTAGTTATGTCTTCTAATTGAGCACCTGTGGCCTTTTTCAAATCCTCTACCTTTAACTCAATTTGTACCCCTATTTTCCCGCCACTTACAATAATGGTATCTATTTTCGATGCACTAGTATCAATAAAAGTTCTATATCGTTTTTTCATACCTATAGGCGAACAACCACCTCGTATATATCCTGTATGCTTTTCCATATCCTTTACAGAAATCATCTCAATCTTCTTTTCCTCTACTACTTTAGCTGCTTTTTTTAAATTAAGCTCCTCCATTACCGGGATCACAAATACAAAAATTTTTTTATCTATCCCTTGTGTCACTAAAGTTTTATAGACTAATTCAGGATTCTTATCTATTTTTTCAGCTATAGAAATCCCATCTATTTTTCCATCTTGTTGGCTATAAGTAATGACTTTATAAGGAATCTCACTCTTTTCAAGAATACGCATGGCATTTGTTTTTACTTGTGTCATTCTATATCACCTATTCATCTTTGCCTTTTCCTTTTTTATTCTAGTTGTTCACTTTATATTCTTTACTATCTATTTAATTCGAATATTTCCTACTTTTTAGCCAATATATTCCCTATATATTGGTCCATATATTTTAGCATCTTTTATTACGCAACCCGTCGTACCATTCACCCTCATAATTTCACTACACTTTCCACATGTAATACAACATTTTCTCCTATCCATTTGGCCCTTTATTAAAATATCTTTCACTAAATCTGGATAAGCAAAAGCTGCTCTCCCATATCCTATTAAGGTTGCTTGAGAATTTTCCAAAACTCCCGCCCCTAAATTCGCTGAAAACTCTCTAAGATAGCTAAATCCAGTACCTACAATAACCATATTCGAAAATTCTTTTTGCATTGTACCAATCCCATTCATCAGCCTTGATATTCCCTCTAAAGGATGCTCTGGTGGCACATATCCTCCTTTATCATAAGGCCTATTTACATGAGGATTATAATAAGGAGTTCCCATCGTTAAGTTTAAAAGTCTCACTCCTCTATCATAAAGCATTGATATCAGTTTTTTAGGTTCTGTAAAATCCGCTATTAAAGGATTATCTTTGTCCACTCCCCATCCATAAGGATATTGTATTCCATCATATATATTCATTCTTGAGGCAATAATAAAATCCTCACCAACGGCTTTTTTTACTTTATCAATGGTATTTATAATAAATCTGGTACGTCCTTCAAAAGATCCCCCATACTTGCCTTGCCTATCAAAAGCTGATAATAGTTCTGAACTTAAATATCTGTGACATGCCTTGATATCTACTCCATCAAAGCCTGCTTCTTTAACCAATAAGGCTGCTTCCACAAATTGGTCTTCCAACTGCTCCAGTTCTTCATCAGTAATGATATGAGCTATATTTTCATTTTTATACCTAGCGTTTATATAAGGATCTTGATGAGCTATAATCGGCTCAAAATCATTATTAGGTTTACTAAATCTCCCTGAATGAGTCAGTTGAACAATCGTCACCGGTCTAAAATTTTGTCCAAATTCCTCTTGTGCACTACTAATAATAGTTTTATGTAACTTTTTAAATTCCTCTATATTTTCTTTATGTATCCAAAGCTGTTTTGGATTTGCTCTACCTTCACGAACAACAGCTACTGCTTCAACCCAAATAAGTCCAGGCCCTCCTTTAGCAAACCGCTGATACCGTCTCATAGTAAGTTCAGCAGGAGAACCCTCCTTAGTTCCATCACATCCTTCCATTGGGTGAAAAGCAATTGAATTTGGGGTTACTAATCCATTTATATTGACTTTTCTTTCAAAGAGTTTCATATTAGTTGAAAAATTCAAGCGAACACCTAATCTTTCACACTCTTTTTTAAGATCTTCTAAATTTCTATAATTAAACTCTTTATGCTCCATAAAATCCACCTTTCTTATCTCTCTTTTATCGTTACTTTTATTATATCACCTGCTTGTTTACCAATTTTAGCTCTAATATCTTTTCTAATACCAATAATATGACAAGGCGTTCCCATTTTTACGAGGCTACCTTCGTAAATGACACCATCAAAAGTTGCAGTTACTGGAACTCTTCCTTTTCCAAATTCAGCTTTTACATCAAATGGTATTTCTATATATGCTCCATCAATATCTGGAACTTTCTTAATTTCTGCTTCAAATTTATATTCCTTGCTCATAAAAAAATTCCTCCTTTAGAATAGAATATAGCTTACAATCCTTAAAATTTCCATTTGAGTCTTTTGTATATTTTCTCATAGTTCCCTCAAAGCTCATGCCCGCTTTTTTCATAACTTTACCTGATGCAATATTTTCCGAATCAAAATAAGCAGCTATTCTTTGCATTCCTACTTCTCGAAATAAAAACTCTAAAACTGCCTTTAAAGCTTCTGTTACAATTCCTCTATTCCAATATTTTTTTCCAATGCAATATCCAATTTCACATTTTTCATTTTCATTAGATAAAGAAACAACTGATATAGATCCAATCACTTCCTTGATCTCCTCTAAGTAAATAGCCCAGTGGTATACCGTCGGACTTTCATAGGACTGAACCCAACTTTCAACTACCCTTTGTGTAATAGCCATATTTTTATGCGTTGGCCAAGTTAAATATTTAGTTACTTCATCGTCATTGGCCCAGTTTCGAAACATATCATGTATATGATCTCGCTCAAACTTTTTTAAGGTTAAACGTAC
>JAAZLH010000114.1 GCA_012799415.1 Candidatus Epulonipiscium sp.
GTGCTTTCTTCTTTGTGCTTCAAAAACGTTCAAATACAGGGACAAGTAATTATGAAATTTACTCACTTATTTTAGTTTTATAGAATGAACCGATATAGATAATATATAGATTATTTTGAGTTGATAGATTATAATATTAATATTGTAATCTATTAATATCTAGGCTCGATTGATTGAGCAAAGGAGGGGTTAAAAACAAAAAAATAAATAATACGTTTATGTAAACTTGTAAGATTCAATAAATCCTTATCGTTTGGAGGTAAGTAATGAGGAAAATTGCTACAATACTAGTTACGTTATTGATTCTTAGTTCAATTACTCCTTATGGTGTGTTAGCAGAAAGTTTAGAAGCGAATGATATAGCCACGCCTGAGTTTAATCCGGAAAATGAGCAGTATGTTGTAGAAGGAAAAAATGCTACAGATGATTTGGATGAAACTGAGAATAGTATGAAGAATATAATTGATGAAGATAATAATGAAAAAGATGAAATAGTTGAAATAAAGACAGATAAACAAATTATCTCTGAAGAAATCAAAGAAAAAGCTTTTACGCTTCAAGCTGAGAGTGAAGAGATAGAAACTGACGTGAATGCTAAAGGTATAAACGAGTTGAAACATATGTCTATCCCTAATGCAACACCAACTAGTAGACTAGGTCATATTCGTAATGGTAATGTGAAAATATATGCAAGTTTAGAGAATGATTCATCTTTTGAAGTAGCTGGATCAAAATATACGAATGCAGTTTATTATATTAAACTGCAAAATACAGTGAATGGTAATCTCTATTATCTAATAAGCTATAATGCTAGTAGTACTAGAGGTGTAGTGGGTTGGGTAAAAGCAACGGATTTATCAACACATCCTCATGTAAGTGTGGATAAAAAAGCTAAAGACTTCTATATCAAAGGCACCGGAAATGCTTATGATACAGCTTGGGGAGGCTCTAAAAATTTAGTATATGACTTATCAAATTACAAAGATCAGATCTTTAAGGTTCACCTTACTGAAAAAGTAGGAAATAATGTGTGGTATCGAGGAACATTGGATGGAAAAACAGTGTGGATACATTCTTCTGATTTGGTAAGTGTTGGTGGCAGTCCCACAAGTCGACTTGGCCATATTCGTAACAGGAATGTAAAGATATTTTCTAGTTTAGAAAGTGATGCATCGTTTGAAGTGGCTGGAGCTCAATATACGAATGCAGTTTACTATATTAAGAGTCAATCCGAAATAAACGGTAAGACGTATTATCTGATAAGTACCAGGCCAAGTAATTCTAAAGGATTAGTAGGTTGGGTTCAAGCATCAGATTTATCTACCTACTCACATACGGGTGTAGATAAAGCAGCTAAAACATTTTATATTAAAGGAAATGGAAAATCTTATGATAAGGCATGGGGAGGCTCTAAAAATTTAGTTCAAGACTTATCAAAATTCAAAGATCACATCTTTAATGTTCATCTTACTGAAAAAGTAGGAAATGAAATATGGTATCGTGGAACCTTAGACGGTAAAACTGTATGGATACATTCATCCTATCTATCAAGTAACATAGGGAAGCCTACTAGCAGACTCGGCCATATTCGCAACCAAAATGTAAAGATATATTCAAGTTTAGCAAATAATGCATCTTTTGAAGTAGCTGGATCAACGTATACGGATGCAGTTTACTATATTAAAAGTCAATCCGAAGCAAATGGGAATCTATATTATTTACTTAGTACCTCTCCAAGTATTTCAAAAGGGGTAGTAGGTTGGGTTCAAGAATCAGATTTATTTACTTATTCTCACGTGGGTGTAGATAAAATTTCTAAGACTTTTTATATTAAGGGAGCTGGGAATTCTTATGACAAAGCGTGGGGTGGTTCCCAAAATATTGTGTATGATTTATCTGAATATAAGGATCATGTATTTAATGTACATCTAACCGAAAAAGTAGGCAATGATATATGGTATCGAGGAACATTAAATGGAAAAACAGTGTGGATACATTCTTCTGATTTGGTAAGTAGTGGTGGCAGTCCTACAAGTCGACTTGGCCATATTCGTAATAGAAATGTGAAGATATATTCTAGTCTAGAAAGTAATGCATCGTTTGAAGTGGCTGGAGCTCAATATACGAATGCAGTTTACTACATTAAAAGCCAATCGAGTTTAAATGGACAATTGTATTATCTAATAAGTACGTCACCAAGTGATACTAGGGGACTAGTGGGTTGGGTCCAAGCATCGGATCTATCTACCTATTCTCATGTAGGAGTGGATAGGGATGCAAAAACACTTTACTTTAAGGGTACTGGAAAAGCTTACAGAAAAGCATGGGGTGGCTCCAAGGATTTGGTTTACGAGGACATGTCACAATATGCTTACCAGGAATTTAAAGTGAATTTGACAGAAAAAGTTGGGACCAATACTTGGTATCGAGGAGTACTTAATGGTGAGACAATATGGCTACATTCTAGTTATGTAACCACCAAAACAGAAAGTACAACAAGCCGATTGGGTCATATTCGTAACAGAAGTGTTGAAATATATCCAACTATAGGGGACCCTTCTACAGCATTTATTGCTGGGGCTCAATATACAAACGCAGTATATTATATTAAAAAGCAGGCTGAAATACATGATCAAATATTTTATTTAATCAGTACGTCACCAAGCAGTACTAAAGGGACTGTTGGTTGGGTTAATGCAAAAGACCTGTCAACTTACTCGCATATTACTGTCGATAAAAAGGCGAAAATATTTTACATTAAAGGTAATGGAATCGCCTATTCTAAAGCTTGGGGCGGAGCGAAAGATATAGTATTTGAAAACATGGATATATATAAGAACGAAGAGTTTAAAGTAGATCTAACTGAGAAGGTTGGCAATAATACTTGGTATCGTGGAATGTTAAATGGTAAAAGAATCTGGCTACATTCAAGTTACGTAAATGTAGCTAGAGTGAGTGAGTACAACTTAACTTTAAGTGAAGCAGTAGAAATGCAAATGAAAGCTTCACCTCAGACAGATATGAAATATGCTTGGGTTTCTAAAGAATATATAGATAAAAACAATAAAGTAACAGCTACAAACCTTAATGTTAGACCAGAACCTAATACAAAAAAAGATCCAATAGGTTCACTTCCTAATGGTCACGTTGTTAAAGTATTAGAAGAGTACAATGGATGGTATGCAATAGAATACAGCTCTAATCATCAATGGAGACATGCTCATCCTGCTGATGTAATGTATTATCTCAATCCTTTAAATTTTATAAACGATGACAGACAACAATTCCAGTTTTTAGATTTATCACGGAATAGTTCTGCAAGTGTTACGGAACTCAACAAAGTATTAAATAATAATGGTGTGCTAACTGGTAAAGGGAGATATTTTATCGAAGCAGGTAATAAATATAAAATCAACGATATTTATCTAGTATCACACGCTAAATTAGAAACAGGAAACGGATCATCAGAGCTTGCTAATGGAATTAGTAAATGGACTCAGAGAGATAGTAAAGGTAATATTGTACGTGACGCAGACGGAAACCCTATAATTATAGATATTTCTCCTAAGAAAGTTTATAACGTATATGGGATAGGGGCTTTTGATAGGTGTGCAAGAGATTGCGGGGCTCAAAGAGCCTATGATAATGGATGGTTCTCAGTAGAAACAGCAATTGTTGAAGGTGCGCAATTTATAGGTAATGGCTATGTTAACGCTGGACAAAATACTTTATATAAAATGCGTTGGAATCCTGGGGCAATGGAAAAAGGAAATGTCACCCATCAATATGCATCAGATATCGGATGGGCTGCTAAACAAACTAGGACAATCTATAATCTGTATCAACAATTAGATTCATATACAATACACCTAGATATACCAGTTTATAAATAAAATTATTTAAACACATTATCCACATCGAAATGGATAATGTGTTTTTGTTCGCCCAGCATGGGCGAACGCTAACGGGTGAAAGTCTTAAATTTGAGCTTATAGCTGTAAGTATATAGCCATAGGCATGGGTATCCATGTTAACGTAGAATCTGAAGCACTAGGCAAATCTCCGATCTGATGAACAGAAGTCAACATATACGAGTAAGATTACGAAAGAAGTTAATGTCGTCTGATAGCTATTGCATGAGTATACATCGTATTGAATGGGTTACAATAAGTTGGACAGATATCTTGAGGTCAGTTAAGATTAAGTCACTAATCATTCTGAAGAGAAAAGTAATGACAACGAGTTAACGACAGACATTTTCTAAATCATTTAAAGATTAAATAGACCAATTATATTTATTGAGGAAGTAAAAGCTGTGATCATCAAAGAATACGAACTTACGTCGTCTGCCTTTGAATAATGGGTGCGCCAACATAACATAAAGAAAGTAGTCCATTTGAAGAAATTGATAAATTTATTTGATTGTGAAATTATAAGTCATAGTGATTCCCTCATAAAAAAACCATATTAGTTGCACGGGCCTTTGCTTCTGTAAAATATAATCTATACCGACTCTAGTTATTTCATACAGATCCCAAAAGTGAGTTTATGAAAAAAGTATTGATTACGTTCTAGAGGCCTCGGCATTGTTTGTTCATTATGTGCCCAAGGTATGCCGTACTGAATCGACGTTTAAGACGCTTAAAACTGAATTTATACTGGATGAGCATTTTAAAACACAGTCAGAATTAGATTTGGCATTATACGATTATGTGAATTGTTACAACAATATCCGTTTCCGCAGATCATTAAGTTACTTGGAACGTAAGGAATATAAGCAATTAACATGAATATTCAAAGCTTCATAAAGTGACGTGCACTTTACTTAGAGAGCGAGCATGCTAGCCTGTGTGGGAGAGTCTGTATAATTATTAGCTGTATTCTGAGTTTAAGTGCGTGCGAGCAAGCAAGCAAAGGGTCCAAGTCAATTGATAGTAGATTATCACTATATACATTAGAGTTTTCAAATAAATGAACGAGATGGACATCTTACACCTAATAAAAAATGTACAGTTTAGTTTTGACATACTACTAACACAAGCAGGGTAACATATCTACCCAAACGGGACAATTTTCACAAAATTTCAACAAAACTATGAAATTGGTTTATTCTTTAAAAATTGATATAATCTAATATAATATACTGTTTTTTTATGTGGTTTTTATTATATACTATAGGATGATTGTGAAATATTAAATAAGGAAGTATTTTTTATAACTATCCATACTGACTTAATGTAGAAAGGGGCACATAGATGAATAAAGCTAGAATAAAAAGAATGTTAATTTTTTTACTTAATCCAATTGTATTATACTTAAAAAAGAATATTGAATATTTAAGGATGAAATACACTAAATACTTAGATAGACCAATCTATGATAAAACAATATTATTTGAAGCATACTCTGGACAAAGTGTAACTGGTAACTCTTTAGCTCTATTTGAGGAAATACATAACGATTCTCGATTCAAGGAGTATAGATTTATTTGGAGTTCTATAGAACCAAAAAAGGAGAGAAAAGCACTTTCTCAGTATAGAAATGTTAAACTTGTAAAAAAAGGTACTGTTGCATATGTTAAGTATTTAGCACGCGCTAAGTATTTAATTACAGACACAACCTTCCCGCACTATTTTAACAAAAGGGAAGAACAAAGTTATATTATGGCGTGGCATGGAACGCCTTATAAAACAATTGGGAAAGATGTGAAAAGCTCTAACTATGATTCGCATAAAAATGTAATGAAAAATATATTACATACTGATTATTTTATTTCACCATCAAAATATACTACTGATACAATACTGAATAGTCAAACCTCAAAAGATTTGTTTTCAGGTGAAGTTTTAGAGTTAGGAATGCCGAGAGTGGATTTAACTTATAATGTAAATGCTGAAGAGTTAAAAATGAAAATGAATATTCCTCTTGAAAAAAAGGTTGTCTTATATGCGCCAACATGGAATGACTATAGTCAAGATATCAATCAGAGTGTTAGTGAGTTAGTTAGAGATGCTGAGCAATTACAGATGTTACTTGGTAATGATTATTTAGTAGCATTAAAGGTACATTACTACGAATATCAGGCCATCTCAAATATGAATACGGAATGCTATTTAGTTGATAACTCTATTGACACTAATAAAGTACTGCAAGTCAGCGATTATTTAATCACAGATTATTCCAGTGTATTTTTTGATTATCTTGGATTAAAGAGACCGATATATTTTTATTTTAAAAACTACGATGAATATAGCACCAAACGCGGTTTATACTTAGAAAAAGATGAATTACCTGGTCCTACTTGTTCGACTATCGATAAATTGGCTGAATTGATTAGTGAATCTATTGGTGTTTTAGAGGATAAATACTTTCCAATGATAGAAAGATTTTCACCATATGATGATGGTAAAGTATCAAAAAGAGTTATCGATTATATTTTCTTTAATAAAAAACAAACATTGGGGTCTATCTATAAGACTGAAACAACTAAGGA
>JAAZLH010000115.1 GCA_012799415.1 Candidatus Epulonipiscium sp.
ATTTTTAGTTCTTTTCTTGCTTTATTATTCTTTTATTAGACCAAGAATTTATAGAGGAGACATAAGTGCTTACTACAGGAGAAAATACTCTAAAAGGCTTCTAAGTGCTGTCACATGGTTTGTTTCTCTCGAAGTCTTTGCTGTATGGAGATTGCTTACTATCACCCTTTTTAGAGGGATAAAATATAAAGATTATTTGTTTATTGTAAGAGATATATATCATCCAATAGCAACAAATATAACAATTTTAATTGCATTATTTTTGTTTTATTTAACCTTTTATCAAGACAAATATACAACTATAAAAGAATATTCAAATGGCATAAATTACAACATAAAAGAATTAGGAATGAATCCGAGAGAAGCTTTGAATGAGTTTCTTAGAATAAAAGATGAAGAATATGGGGTGCAAGAATTTTGGGGAATGTATTATGACCACCCAGAGATAGACTCAAAAGAAAAAAGTATTTCTACAAACGAAGTGGAAGATAATGATGAAGATTATTTGATAAGGAGAAACCCGAGGAAAAAAAATTAGGAGGTGATATTTGTGGTAGAAACAAAATGGATGGAAGAATTAAAGAGGAAGTATTATTCGGGGATAAGTAATTTATTTGTAATAACAGGAAATATAAATGATTATCCTGTTCCTAATTATTTATTTAAAGATTACTTGTTTGATAGTCTCTACGACATGAGTTTTGATAATGTATTGAACTTTACCCCTGTTACAAAGCCTTGTGATGGTAGCTCTATGATAGATTGTTTGTGTGATACAATTATGAATAATAAAGAAAAAACTGCTATAATAATAAGTTATCCCGAATTTTTATTTCCAAATACTCCACCAGAACAAATGTCACCATCTGATTCTACTAATTACATCAAGCTTTATGAAACTATAAATGGAAAAAATTTTATAAAATCAGATAATCTTATAATTTTTCTAACAGAAAGCAAATACTCTATAAATCAAAAATTCTTAGGAGCTAATACTAGGAGTACATTAATTGAAGTAGGGTATCCACAGGAAAATGAAAGGCTGGAGTTTTTATATTATTTGAAGAAAACATCAAAAATGAATATTAAACATGAGGTTAGCTTAGAAGAATTTGCAAAGCTTACCGCAGGTTTAACATTAGTAGGAATTGAAGATATTTATTTACAAGGAGAAGTTGCTGGAGTTCTTAAAAGGGAATTTGTAGTAGAAAGAAAAAAGGAATTAATAAGTAAAGAATACGGTGAAGTAATAGAAGTGCTTGATGCTGATGGTTTTACTTTTGATGATTTTGCAGGCCAGGAACATTTGAAAGAATATCATAGAGAGGTTATTATCAATCCTATGATTAGTGGAGAAACTGATATTGTGCCAAAAGGAATATTATACACTGGACCTCCTGGAACAGGGAAAACTCATTTCGCAAGATGCTTATCTGGAGAAGCTGGAATTAACTTTGTTGAACTTAAAATGTCAAAAATACTAGATAAATGGGTTGGAGAATCAGAAAAAAGATTCGAAAAGGCCTTAACCTGTATAGAATCAATAGCTCCCGTTGGAGTATTTATAGATGAGATTGACCAAGCATTTTCTAGAGGTGATAATGAATCCAATTCAGTTAGTAGAAATCTCTTTGGAATGTTTTTAACTGTACTTTCAGACCCAGATAACAGAGGAAACATTATATGGATTGGAGCAGCAAATTATCCAAACAAAATAGATGAAGCATTAAAGAGAACTGGTAGATTTGATAAAAAGATGCCTTTTCTTCCCCCAAATAAGGAAGACAGGATTAAGGTAATGAAGGTTCACTTAAACAAGGCTAAGTATGGAAACAATATAACAGAAAAAGAATTTGAGATTTTGTCGGATAGAATTGATGGATATACACAGGCAGAGATTGAAGGGATAATTACAAAAGCATTGGAGTTAGTTATTAGGCAAAGAAAAAAGGAAATAACATTTGAGGACTTAAAATATGCAACAGAGCTAATGGTAACAGCAAAGAATGATAAGATAGATGAAATGACTAAGATTGCAATAGATGAATGTAATGATTTGGAGTTTTTGCCTGAAGAATATAGGAAAAGCTAGTGAGAATATCACTAGCTTTTTTGTGTGATTATTTTACCACAAATGTCAATGTTGATGGTTTATCTGAACTTGCATTAAATCTATCTGCATCTGCTTGGGTTCTTGCATAGCAAAACCCCCTTTTTATTATTGTTTATGTATAA
>JAAZLH010000012.1 GCA_012799415.1 Candidatus Epulonipiscium sp.
CAACAATAAATCCAGAGACTCAGAAAGCATCTAAATGTATATTGTGTGGCGCTTGTATAGAAGGTTGTGTTACAGGAGCATTGGCAATGGTTCCTTGGGATGAAGTAACAGCGGCAGCACAAAAAACGAGAAAATAACAAAGGGGGTTAAGCTATAATGACTGTATATGGATGGGCTGGAAAAATACTTCGAGTTAATTTTACAACAGGCTCAATTACAACAGAAGATACAACTAAGTACAAAGATTATGTAGGTGGAATGGGAATAGGATATAAGATTATATATGATGAGGTACCATTGGATACTCACCCCTATGATGAGGCTTCAAAGGTAGTTTTAGCAGTTGGACCTTTGACTGGGTCTGGGGTGCCATGTTCAGGTAGACTTAATATGTCTTTCCTTTCATCATGGACTAAGGGTTATTCCATTGTAGATGCCCATATGGGTGGACATATAGCTCATGCTATTAAATATGCTGGATATGATGCAGTAATATTTGAAGGTAAATCATCTAAACCTGTTTACCTTAAAATAGATGATGACAAGGTCACCATAGAAGATGCAAGTCATATATGGGGGAAGGGAACTTTTGAATCCAATAGGATATTAGTAGAAGAGAATGGAGATTCCTTCGATGCAGCAACTATCGGACAAGCAGGAGAGAATCTTGTGAATATGTCTTGTATGCTCACATCTGTAGGAAATTCAGGTGGAGCTGGAGTTGCAGCTATATTTGGTTCCAAGAATATGAAGGGATTTGTAGCTCGTGGCACAGGAAGTTTAAAAATCGCTGATCCAAAGGGACTAAAAGAAGTCAGCGACTATATGTTAAGGGAATTAGTAGGTGGAAATAACAATCACAATGTACCAGCTGTTCCTCAATCCTGGGCAGAATATTCAGCACCATCTGGGAAAAATAGATGGTCTGGAGCACCAGGTAGAGGATGGCAAAAAGCTGAAGGCGGATTTGTAGACATGGGTGAGCAACCTGTAGGAGATATAGACAAGATTGGCTATCGTGCACTTAAGGGACATTTTGACCATGGACCTATTGCAGATAAATATATGGTTAAGGTTGGAGGATGTTCTTCATGCCCGATAAGATGCTATGCCCAATACGATATAGATCCACTAGCAGATTATGATTTGCCGACTAAGGCTTCCAACACATGTATGCCTATCATATACCAAGGTGCATGGTATCCAGAAGGATTAAAGGACTTTGTAGATGAAGGGGACGCCAATCTAGTTATCTGTGGTGCTGGTTCTAGGGCAGTAGATGATTATGGATTATGGGATAATTATGGAAATATACAACGTGATTTCAACTATTGCTATAAATCGGGAATACTTAAGGAAAAACTTCCAGCTGAAGAATATAATTCAATTCCATGGGACTGGATGAAGGAAGGAGATCCACGCTGGGTAGTGGATATAGTTCGCAGGATTTCCATGAAAGAAGGAGAGATATCCAAACTAGGACTTGGAACATATCTATTGGTTAAAGAGTGGAATCTAGGCAAGGAGTATTTTGATGTAGAGTATCTACAAAATGTAACATATAATGGATATCCAAAACATCACTCTTCAGAAGATGTATGGCAAACTGGCTTACTATACAATATTATGTACAACCGTGACTGTATGATTCACCATATGACCAATGTAGTCCAGTCAGGTTCACCTTATGAACTATATAAAAAGATATTGGAGGACGAATTTGGTGAAGGTGCTGTAGATAAACCAAAGCATTACACACCTATGAATAGAAATAAGGCTAAGTTAGCTAAATGGGCTTTTATAGGAAAACAATGGCACGATAT
The DNA here is from genome assembly GCA_012799415.1 of Candidatus Epulonipiscium sp. Classification (GTDB taxonomy): domain Bacteria; phylum Bacillota; class Clostridia; order Lachnospirales; family JAAYNZ01; genus JAAZLH01. Next base: position 1,824 of record JAAZLH010000012.1, read on the forward strand.
GGCAACTCTTTGTAATTGGATGTACCCAATGACATTATCTCCATCAAAGAAGAGGGGATACAAGGGTGATCATGATTTAGATGCTAAATATATGACAGCTATTACAGGAGAAAAATGGACTAGAAAAGATGTAGATTTAGCAAGTGAGCGTGTATCCAATATGCTTAGAGTAATGACAGCTATTTCATTTAGTATCCACGAGGGAAGTAAAAACCTAAGAAAAGATCATGATACTATACCTGCTTGGGTATTTGACAAGGAGCCAGACTTTAAACCTTTTGAAGCTGGAACAGTTAAGATGGATAGGGAAGATATGGAAGTAGCTAAGACTATGTTCTATGAAGAAATGGGCTGGGATGTTGAGACAGGTATTCCAACGAGGGCAACCCTTGAAAGATTAGGATTAGGATATATGGCTGATGATCTTGAAGCAAGAGGTTTGCTACCATATTAATGATTAATAAGGATTTGGAGGTGTATTCATGCTATTTGGAAGAAGAAAGAAG
>JAAZLH010000116.1 GCA_012799415.1 Candidatus Epulonipiscium sp.
GGTAGCTGTGCTTATAACGCAGGCATTTTCCCAGCGATGGAAGCTGTTTTAATGAAGATGGAGCAAACAGGCTTAAAAAACAGAAGCTTAGGTATTTTTGGTTCTTATAGCTGGAGCGGTGGAGGGGTGAAGGCGATTCAACAATTTGCTGAAAAGAGCAAATGGGATGTAGTCGCTGATGCTGTAGAGGCAAAATGTACCCCGAGTGAAGATGATTTAGAGAAGTGTAAAGCTATTGCTAAGGCTATGGCTATAAAGATTAAACAATAATTAATAGAAAAACCAATTTAAAGTTGAGGCTGGATAATTTAATATCTAGCCTCAACTTTTTTGCCAGCTAGGAAAGAAGGTTTGCCTACAAGAGATCAAACTTTCCTAGTTTTCTTGAAAAGAGTACTAGTGCTAAAGGCATGTCGTAGTGGGAGTTAAAATTCCCTCTGAACGGGGTCTTAGTTTGTAAAGAACTTATTTTTAGGATATTTTTAACTTTCTGACTTCCTAAAACTTAGTAAATAAGATATAATAAAATAAATTAAATTTCTATTGTTTAGGGAATCATTTATTTTGTATAAAGAAAGGAGTGAACATATGGAATCTTTACAGAAAACACCTTTGTATTCTGTTTATAAAGATGAAAGCACTATCGTAGATTTTGCGGGATGGGCTTTGCCCCTTCAGTTCGAAGGAATTGCCCAAGAGCATGTAGCTGTGAGAGAGAAGGCTGGGCTTTTTGATGTATCTCATATGGGAGAGTTAGAGGTTAAAGGAAAAGATGCAGAGAATTTTTTACAGGGGATGTTTACTAATGATCTATCTACACTTGAAGTAGGAAAAGCGATCTATGGTTTTTTTTGCATGGAAACTGGTGGAGTAGTAGATGATTTATTAATTTACAAATTTTCTGATACAGAATTTTTTCTTGTCACGAATGCAGCCAATGCTATTAAAGATTACAATTGGCTTAAGTCACATCAAGAAAGTTATGAAGTAGAAATAAATGATTTAGGTCCATCTATTTGCCAGTTGGCTTTACAAGGGCCAAAGGCGGAAGAAATTTTACAAAATCTTACGGATATGAATCTTTCGACTATTCCCTTTTTAGGGTTTAAAAGATCTGTTATGATACAAGGAATTCCTTGTATCATCTCTCGTACAGGATATACAGGAGAAGATGGATTTGAAATTTTTACAGATGTAAAATTTGGTGTTGATTTATGGCAGCTTTTAATAGAGACAGGGGAATCTTATGGATTACAGCCTACTGGGTTAGGTTGCCGGGATACTCTCCGCTTTGAAGCTGGTCTCCCTCTATACGGTCATGAAATTTCTGATGAAATTACACCTATTGAAGCTGGTCTTGGACACTTTGTAAAATTGAATAAGGCATCTTTTATTGGGAAAGAAGTCTTGGCTAAACAAAAGACAGAAGGAGTAGAAAGAAAGTTAATAGGCTTTGAGTTACTTGGTAAAGGAGTACCGAGGCAAGGGTATCTGATTGAAAAAGATGGGGAGCATATAGGGGAAGTAACTACAGGATACTTATCACCGACTTTAAAGAAATCCATAGGAATGGCTTTGGTAAAAGCGGAATATAGTACAATAGGTACAGAGTTGCAATTAGTTATGAGAAATAAGAGGGTAAATGCAGTGGTTTGTAATAAGCGGTTTTATTCAAAATAAATTTTAGGAGGAAAAATAATGAGAATAGAACAAAATTTATTATATACTGAGGATCATGAATGGGTACGTGTAGAAGGAGAAAAAGCGTATATAGGAATAACAGATTTTGCTCAAAAAGCAATGGGAGGTATTGTTTTTGTTGATTTGCCTGAAGTAGATGATGTACTTGAAGCAGGTGATGTACTAGGAGCAGTAGAATCTGTGAAAGCAGCATCTGATATTTATGCACCTATTGATGGGGTTGTTATTGAGGTAAATGAGGAATTAGTAGATAGTCCTGAATTAGTAAATAATCAACCTTATGAAAGTTGGTTAATTTGTGTTAAAATAACGAACCTAGGAGATCTTGAAGAATTATTATCTGCAAAAGCATATGAAGAGTTTTTACAAGAGGAGGAATAATATGTTTCCTTATATTCCCCATACACCAGAAGATGAAAAACATATGCTTTCTATCATTGGTGTAGAAAAGATAGAAGATTTATTTGCTGATATACCACCAGATATTCGACTAGATCGTCCTCTTGCATTAGAGGATAGCAAAAGTGAATGGGAAGTCATGAAACAATTCCAAGCCTTAAGTAAAAAAAACAAACATGTTCATGAGTACCCTTGTTTTATTGGAGCAGGAGCTTATGATCACTGGATTCCTTCTATTGTTAATCACTTAGCCTCTCGTTCTGAATTTGTTACAGCCTATACCCCTTATCAACCTGAAGTGAGTCAAGGCACGTTACAGGTTATCTATGAGTATCAAACGATGATTTGTCAGTTAACCGACATGGATGTATCTAATGCTTCTCTATATGATGGGGCTAGCGCTTGTGCAGAAGCTGCGTTGATGGCAGCTAACAGTAAACGACGTAAGAAGATTTTAGTGTCTAAAACAGTACATCCTGAAGTACGTGAAGTATTAGCTACCTATATGAAATACAAGGAAATTGAATTGGTTGAAATATCGGAAACTTTAGGTGTCACAGACATAAAGCTTTTAGAACAAGAAGTAGACTCTCAAACGGCAGGAGTTATTATACAAAATCCAAATTTTTTCGGAAATATAGAAAATATGGAGCCTATTGAAAAAATTGTTCATAAAGAAAAAGCCTTTTTAATTATGCATGTAGATCCTATTTCTTTAGGAATTTTAAAAAGCCCAGGAGATTGGGGAGCAGATATTGTTGTTGGAGAAGGGCAAGCTCTTGGTAATCCTCTTCAATTTGGAGGTCCGTATTTAGGATTTATTGCTGCAACATCAGCTTTTATGAGGAAAATGCCAGGCAGAATTGTAGGAGAAACCGTTGATGTTGATGGGCGTAGAGGATTTGTACTTACTTTACAAACAAGAGAACAACATATTCGTAGAGAAAAGGCTACTTCTAACATCACTTCGAACCAAGCATTGAATGCTTTGCGTGCGGTGATTTATCTTAGTACTTTAGGTCCTAAGGGACTACGGGATGTAGCCAAACAATCTATGGAAAAAGCGCACTATGCCTTTGAAAAAATTACTCAATCAGGCAAATATGAGCCCTTATTTTCCCAACCCTTTTTTAAGGAATTTGCAATCAAATGTCCTATTTCACCGAAGGTGATTGAGAAAAAATTATTGGAACAAGGTATTTTGGGTGGCTATTCTTTAGAAAAATTGGGACCAAATTATGAAAACTGTTTATTACTTTGTGTCACAGAAAAGCGTAGCAAAGAAGAAATTGATCGCTTGGTAGAAGTCATGGAGGGGATTGTATGAAAAATTATGATATGCTGATTTTTGAGTTATCTAAACAAGGTCGTGTGGCCTACCAACTTCCGCCTTTAGAAGTACCAGAGCAATCACTAGATACCATGATTCCTGCCCATTATCTTCGAGAAAAAGAAGCAGAACTTCCGCAAGTAAGTGAATTGGACGTAGCTCGTCACTATACTTTACTGTCTAAAAAAAATTATAATATCGAAACGGGTATGTATCCCCTTGGTTCTTGTACCATGAAATACAATCCCAAAATAAATGAAGATGTGGCTTCCTTAGATGGCTTTTTACATGTACATCCATATCAGCCTAAGGAAACAGTACAAGGTTGCCTCCAGATGATAAGTGAATTACAAGAAGCTTTAATCGAAATTACTGGAATGGATGAAATTAGCTTACAGCCTGCCGCAGGCTCTCATGGGGAGTTAACTGGGTTAATGATCATCAAGGCCTATCATGAATCTAGAAAGGATGAAAAAAGGACTAAAATATTAATTCCAGATTCAGCTCATGGAACAAATCCAGCCAGTGCTGCCATGGTAGGATTAGATGTAATAGAAATTCCATCTACATCTCAAGGAATTGTGGATATGGAAGCATTGGAAGGCTTATTGAATGATGAGATAGCAGGTTTAATGTTAACAAACCCAAATACATTAGGGCTATTTGAAAAGGATATAGTAAAAATGGCCGAGTGGGTTCATGATATAGGTGGATTGCTATATTATGATGGGGCTAACATGAATGCTAATATGGGGATTACTCGTCCAGGTGATATGGGATTTGATATTGTACACTTGAATCTCCATAAGAGCTTTTCAACTCCTCATGGAGGAGGAGGGCCAGGTAGTGGTCCTGTAGGAGTAAAGAAAGAACTGGCAAGGTTCTTACCTAATCCTTTAGTTCATAAAGTCGATAATGTATATACTTTGGCATATAATTGCCCTGATAGTATTGGGCGGGTCAGGAGCTTTTATGGAAATTTTGGTGTATATTTAAGAGCATATGCATATATTTTAACCATGGGAAAAGAAGGATTAAAACGAGCCAGTGAAATAGCTGTATTAAATGCTAATTATTTGCAAGCTCGTTTAAAAAATACGTATATTTTACCTGTAGATGGAATCTGTAAGCATGAGTTTGTTCTTGGTGGAATTGGCCCTAACCAAGAAGGAATTACTACCCTAGATATTGTTAAACGTATGATGGATTATGGCTATCATCCACCTACGATTTATTTTCCTCTCATCATTGAGGAAGCTATGATGATTGAGCCTACGGAAACGGAGAGTTTAGAAACATTAGATGCATGGATTGAAACCTTAGAAAAAATTGCACAGGAAGCAAAGGAGAAACCAGAATTGCTAAAATCGGCACCTCACCATAGCCCAGTTCGTAGGCTAGATGAAGTGCAGGCTGCAAGAAAACCTGTTGTGATGTGGAGATCTGATATTGACAAATCTAAGCAATTATGATAACGTATGTATCGAGTAAACTTCAATTTTTTTATGTTTAGGAGGATTTTAATGAAAACAGGTACAGTGAAATGGTTTAATGCAAAAAAAGGTTTTGGATTTCTTTCCGTTCCCGGTGAAGATGATGTATTCGTACATTTTTCTGCTATTCAAGGAGAAGGATACAAGTCATTAGAAGAAGGACAAGAAGTTGAGTTTGAAGTCGTTGATGGAGATAAAGGACCTCAAGCAGCAAACGTAGTTGCTCTTTAATAGTAACCTTACCGCCTTTCATTTTGATAATGGAGGGCGTTTTTCTTTTCTTTTTTAAATTTGATATTAAAAATCTGTTTTTGTTGTATAATATAGATATCATGATGAAACAAAGGAGAGGATGTAGGATGACATTTATTATAGATCAAAATTATTATGGATTTACACTAATTGATGAAAGAGAATTATCAGAATTAGGTGCCATAGGGAGAGTTTTTGAGCATGATAAATCTGGTGCTCGTCTTTTTTATGTCCAGAATAAAGAAGATGATAATAAGGTTTTTTCCATTACTTTTCGAACACCGCCCCATGATAGTACTGGATTGCCCCATATTTTAGAGCATTCTGTTCTTTGTGGCTCTGAAAAATTTCCCCTGAAAGATCCATTCATTGAACTAGCTAAAGGTTCGTTAAATACATTTTTAAATGCTATGACATATCCAGATAAAACTATGTATCCAATAGCCAGTAGAAACGATAAAGATTTTCAAAATTTAGTAGATGTATATATGGATGCAGTGCTTCACCCCAATATTTATCATCAACCTGAAATTTTGATGCAAGAAGGCTGGCATTATGCACTTGATAACCTTGAAGACGAGATTATCTATAAAGGGGTCGTCTATAATGAAATGAAGGGGGCTTTTTCTTCCCCGGAGCAGATCTTGTTTAGAAAGATTCAACAATCACTTTTCCCTGGAACACCCTATGGTGTAGAATCAGGTGGGGATCCAGATGATATTCCAAATTTAACCTATGAAGATTTTATTAATTTTCACAAACGATATTATCACCCTAGTAATAGTTATATTTATCTTTATGGAGATATGGACATTGATTTTTATCTAAAGTGGTTAGATCAGGAATATTTACAAAGTTTTGATCGGATATCTTTAGACTCAAACATACCATTGCAATCTGCTTTTGAA
>JAAZLH010000117.1 GCA_012799415.1 Candidatus Epulonipiscium sp.
AAAATTAGGTTATGAAACTCCTAATTATTTTTCAAAAAGATTTAAAGAAGTTTATCAGCTAACCCCAGCTATGTATCGGAAGAAATATCTAACTGAAATAAATCGATTTAAAGATGAAGAATAGTTTAAAAAAAAGATCCTTAATAAAAAACTCCTTTATCTCTTTTAGGAATTCTAAAAGAGATAAAGGAGTTTTTCTATATAAAATCAAAAAAAACCCCTTTCTTTTTTTAGAAATTATCTCTAAAAACGTGTTTTGATATATTAGTTGACTAAATATCAAAATATTTATACTTAACAAAAGATAATAAGTTTGTTAGCATGAGTGCCATAAAGATAAGAATTAGGAATAAAAAGGATGATTACTTAAGCAATAAAGAAAGGGGGGAGTCGCAATAATATTTCCATAAGCTTTTTGTTTACTTTCATATTATTGATTGCTACTAAGATCAACAATATGAAAAAGTTTGATGGAAAAGAGTATAAATTTGCGACCTATATAATGAGAAAAAAACAGCTAATACCAAAAGGATTTATAATAATGTTTATCATTATGATACAGACAGTGATGATTACTCAAGCCTCCGAAGGCCTACCGTTAAAAGATAAGTATGCAAACTTTATTGGGAGTACTTCTGTAGATGAATATATTCAAGGAACAGATCAGCTTTATTATAGTGAGATAGTAGATGAGTATCAGAAAAAAGGCTATCAATCTGCTACTAGTAATAAGGAAGTGCATTTAGGAAAGATAAAAAATCATTTGAATCAGCAAATTTCTCTTACTTCTTTTGAAGATCGAGACAATGTGTTTATATGGTCTAAAGAAATTCCATTTATACAGTTTGAAATAGAAATTCCAGAAACAGGCCTATATCAAATTGAAATGGAGTATTTTATGATGCAGGAATCTTCTAATGAAGGAGTACGTTCTATTTTGATCAATAATCAACACTTATTTATTGAATCTAACAACTTATCGTTTCCACGGATATTTAAAGATGCCAATGAACCAGTTATCAATAGCCTTGGTGACGAAACAAGGCCTTCTCAAGTAGAAGTTCCAGGCTGGAGACGAATTAGACTGATGGACTCTACAGGAATGGTAACAGCGCCTTTTAAATTCTACTTAACCCAAGGCACTCATCATATACAGTTAGAATACATAGAAGGATCAATGGCCATTTCTTCCATTGCCTTTGTAGAATGCGAAGAGATTCTTAGTTATCAAGAAGTAAAACAAATATATGAAGGTAATCAGTATCAAAAGGCTACCCAATCCATTGAGTTTCAAGCAGAATCCACAGCAATAGAAAAAACAGATCCTACTCTACGGAGAGAGTCAGATGGAGATCCAACAGTAGTACCACGTTCTATCGCCACAAGAAAACTAAATACCATAGGTGGTTATCGATGGAGAAAAGGAAATCAGTCTATTACATGGGATTTCACCGTTCCTGAAGATGGCTTATATAAAATTGGAGTACGCAATATACAGCTTTGGAATGATGGTTTGCCGTCCTATAGGCAAATTGCCATTGATGGGCAAGTTCCTTTTCAAGAATTATTAGAATATAAATTTCCTTATCATACTGCATGGACTCTAGAAGAATTGCAAGACGAAAAGGGAGAAGTGTTTGAATTTTTCTTAAAGGAAGGGCAGCATACACTCACTATGACTGTGAAGTTTGGCCCTTTAACACCTATCATTGAATCCCTGAATGAAGATAATTTATTATTGTCTAAAATGCTAATGGATATTATTAAAATTACAGGAAGTAATCCTGACCCAAATTATGATTATGATTTTTTTAATAAAATACCTACACTCAAAGATGATATGCAGACGCTAGCGGATAGTCTGCAATGGAAGCATGACTATGTGAAAACCATGTCAGAGAAAAACACGGCTATGGGCACCAATTTTATTACCATTAAGAAGCAGTTGGAATCAATGATTAAAAACCCCTATAGCATAGCCAAAAAAATGAATGATCTTAATACTGCACAATCAAGTCTAGGAGATTGGTATTTACAAATGCAAAGCCAACCCCTTATGATTGATTATTTTAAGGTGGGGCCAAGTAATGAAAAATGGAAAAACAAAAAAGCTTCTATTTTTGAAAAATTGAGAACGGCAACGGCTAACTTTATTGTTTCATTTAAAAAAGACTATGATAATGTAGGAGGCATACTAAATGATTCCGTAGAAGTGAAGGAAACCATTAACGTATGGGTTGCAAGGGGAACAGAATGGGCAGAAGTTATTAAAGAAATGGCTGACGAGGATTTTACTACTCAAACAGGAATTATGGTGAATATCAATGTACTACCAGCAGCCCAATTGACAGCCGGTAGTGTCAATGCCTTGATGCTTTCCATTACCTCGGGGCGAGCACCGGATGTGGCTCTAGGTGTGGATGTGAACTCACCTGTAGAATTTGCCATTCGAGATGCAGTCTATGATTTGTCACAAATGGATGGCTTTGAAGAGGTGAAAAGTCGATTTTTAGAAGGGATTATGATTCCCTACGAATACAATGGTGGGGTCTATGCTTTACCAGAAACCATGGATTTTAATGTTATGTTTTATAGAAAAGATATTTTAAATGAACTATCTATTTCTCTTCCAGATACAAGGCAAGATTTATATAGTTATGTACTTCCTTTGCTTTACCAAAATGGCTTAGAATTTAGTTATTCTAAGGATTTCACACAGTTACTCTTTCAACACGGAGGCCAATTTTACACTGAAGATGGTTTAAGATCAGGGCTGGATACACCAGAAGCATATCGAGCATTTTTAGAATTGACAGAAATGTATACTAATTATAGTGTGCCTATTGTTGCTAATTTTTATAACCGGATGAGAACAGGGGAAATGCCACTGGGTATTGGAAATTTTGGTGTATACATGCAATTGTCTGTAGCAGCTCCAGAATTGGCAGGAAAATGGGGAATAGCACCATTACCAGGTATGCTTCAAAGAGACGGAGTAATAGATCGCTCTTGTGGAGGCTTAACAGGGCAAGGAGATATCATTTTAAAGCAAAGTGAGAAACCAGAAGCATCATGGGAATTTTTAAAGTGGTGGAGTAGTACATCTACTCAAGAATATTTTGCTAGAGAAGTTGAGGCATTGATGGGAGCAGAAGCAAGATGGAACACAGCAAACATAGAAGCTTTTAGAAGTCTATCTTGGAAAGAATCAGATTTAAATGTATTAGAAGAACAGTGGAGGTGGGCAAAAGAAACGCCTATTGTTCTAGGAGGATATTTTACAACACGTCATATTGATAATGCCTGGACATCTGTCGTGATGAATGGTGCAAATGTTCGAGATTCTCTGGAGGTAGCCGTAAAAGAAATCAATAAAGAGTTAAGAATGAAACAAGAGGAATATGGTGTTTTCGCCAATGAACATGGGGCAGAAGGGAGGGGAGCCAGCAATTAAAACAAACCTTTAATTGCTGGCCAGTGAAGAATGAAAAAAACAGATTCTGCTTTGGTTATCAATGATCAAAAGATCATACTAGTAAAAAATAAAACGAGGCTAGATAAGATTCAATTGTTTATAAAAAAACATTATATAGGCTATTTATTTTTAGCTCCATTTATTATATTTTTCACCATTTTTGTTGTTGCCCCTGTAGTAGTGGCTTTTGGAACTAGCTTTACCAATTACAATATGCTGCAAAAGCCCTCTTTCGTAGGGCTGACAAATTACAAGCTTCTTTTTTTAGATGATAAAGTATTTTTGACAGCATTAAAAAACACGTTAACTTTTGCATGTATTGTGGGTCCTATTGGTTATTTACTTTCATTTATTGCGGCATGGATTATTAACCAGTTGAGGATGAGAACTGCTTTTGCCCTTGCTTTTTATGCTCCTTCTATTACGAGTGGGGTGGCTATGTCTACAGTATTTTTAGTGCTATTTTCTGGAGATAGCAAAGGATATATTAATCATTTTTTATTACAAATAGGGCTGATTGATACGCCAATTCTTTGGAATTTAGATCCTAAATACATTATGTTCGTGATTATCTTCATCTCATTGTGGATGAGTATGGGAACAGGTTTTTTAGTTTTTTTAGCTGGGTTACAGAGTATTTCCAAGGAATACTATGAGGCAGGTGCCATTGATGGAGTAAAAAATAAGGTGCAAGAATTATTTCTGCTTACATTACCTATGATGAAACCACAATTATTATTTGGAGCTATCAATTCAATTGTAGGTTCTTTTGGAGTCTTTGATATAGCGGTATCTGTAGCAGGGATGCCAAGTCCAAACTATGCAGGACATACCATCGTAGGACATCTATATGATTATGCATTTATTAGATTTCAAATGGGATATGCTTCATCTATTGCAGTAGTACTTTTTATGATTACCTTTATACTTGGGAGAGTTGTGATGAGACTACTATCATCAAAAGATGAATAACATTGGAAAGGTAGGAGGAACAATGGTTATTAAAATAGGTTTAGGATCAAAAAGATCAGTGAAGATCAAACCATCGTCTGTATTGCTTTATATGGTTATGATTACTCTAGTAGCTTTCACAGCGCTACCTATCATATATGTAATTTCTACAGCATTCAAACCTTTAGATGAGCTTTTCTTATTTCCGCCAAGGTTTCTTGTTCGAAGACCTACGATGAAAAACTTCTTGGATCTAGTCTTATCTTTAGGAAGCTCCACAGTACCTTTCACGAGGTACACTTTTAATAGCCTTTATGTAACAATTATATCAGTGGGATGTACTGTATTTGTATCTTCCTTAGGTGCCTATTCGTTGGTCAAGCACAAACCTCCTGGGGCTACAACAATGTTTAACATTATATTGATTGCTTTGATGTTTTCACCTCATGTAACGCAAATACCTCGGTATATGGTTGTCAACTACCTAGGATTAATAAATTCGTACTCAGCTCTTATATTACCTAATATTGCCGTTGCTTATAATATCTTTCTGATGAAACAATTTACAGAACAATTTCCTGATGAATTATTAGAATCGGCTAGACTCGATGGTGCATCGGAATGGCAAGTTTTTTCAAAAATTGTCATGCCTTCCTTGACACCTGCATGGTCAACCTTAATTGTATTTTCATTTGTAAGTACATGGAATGACTATTTTTCACCACTGATTTATATTACAAGTCAAGCCAAAAGAACCATGCCTATTGCATTACAGACAATCGCAGGAGGGCCTGCTACCATGTCCATTGGACGTGCAGGAGCAGTTGCAGCAGCCACATTTATTATGTTAATCCCGGTCATCATTATATTTACCACCATGCAGAAAAAAGTAATGGAAACCATGGTACATTCGGGAATAAAAGGGTAAAGGAGAGTGCATATGTTTAAAAAACTGTTATTAGGAATGAAGAAAAGACTCTCAATTGCTTTATCCATATACATAAGCCTAATGGCAATTAACCCTGGAATGTTACATGTATATGCAGCGGCAAATGAGATTGATTATGTGGTAGAAGATCAATGGAGGGTACCCATACCAAAAACCTATACTATTGACAAAGTGATTAACACCCTTGGCTCCATGGAAGAAGAAGAACATTTTTTCAAAGAGCCACTAGATATTTTTGTAAGTGATGGAGGATATATTTATGTAGCCGATACAGGGAATAATCGGATTGTAAAATTAAATAAAAAAGGCGAGGCTCTTCAAGTTTTTAGAGGACCAGAGGATAAGCCATTTAAAGGACCAGAAGGTATATTTGTTGATAACACAGAAGATATTTATGTAGCCGATACGGGAAATGAAAGAATTGTTCATCTTTCACCAGAAGGAAAATTTGTAGAAGAATTTGTTGCGCCCACATCAGATCTATTGGATGAGAATGTAGCCTTTTCTGTATCTAAGATTGTTATCAGTCAAACAGGATACATCTATGCCATACGTGGTGAAAATATTATGGTCATGGATGCCCATAATCGGTTTAGAGGTTTTTTAGGGCAAACAAAGATTGGCTTTAGTGCAGTAGAAGCTTTGTTGAGGGTGTTTGCTTCTGAAGATCAACAAAAATTTATGAAAAAAAGATTAGCTGCCACCTATATGAATATTGATCTAGGAGCAGATGGAATGTTGTATACAACCAGTATGGACCGAACTGAGGGAGAATTAAAACGCTTAAATTCTGTTGGAAATAATACCTACCGAAAATATAAAAACATTTCTGATACAGGAAGTTTTAGTCCTTGGGCTAAAATTAAAAAGAAAATTAAAGATGGGAATTATATTAAAAAATCATTTCGATATGGGGAAACAGTGAATGATAATTATGAATTTTTTCTTCCTATTTTTAGAGATGTTTGTGTGGATCAGAATGGTATTGTAACGGCGGTAGAAGAATTAACGGGTAAAATATATCAATATGATAAAGATGGCAATGCATTAACTGTTTTTGGTGGATTAGGAGAAAAGCAAGGGACATTTATACGGCCTAGTTCTATCGCAGTTGATTCAGAAGGAAAAATCTATGTGCTTGATAAGTTGAGCAACAATATTCAAATTTTTGCCCCAACACAATTTATACAATTGGTTCATGCAGCAGTAACACAATATAGTGAGGGGAATTATGAAGAAGCTTATAATCTTTGGTATCAAGTATTAGATATCAATGAAAACTACGAATTGGCTCATATTGGTCTTGCCAATGCATTATATAAGCAAGAAAAGTGGGAAGAAGCCATGGATGAGTTTCAAATAGCCAATGATCGGGCTGGATATTCAAAGGCTTTTGCTGAATATCGATATGAAGTTTTTCGTGAAAACTTTTTCCTAGTGATTGCCATTTTATTTGCCTCTTTATTTTTAGCAATCTTTATCCTCATAAAACTAATACGCAATGGACAAAAATGTGCTGATATATTAATTCATCAAAAAAACACAAAATTAAGCATCAAAGAAGGAATCTTAATGGGATTTCATGTGATTCTTCATCCTATAGAAACATTTGATACCATTAAAAATAACAAAGAGAGAGTGAATTTATGGTCGGCAGCTATTATTTTTATAGCAGTTTTCCTCACTCGAATCTGTTATATTTTCATTGTACACTACCCTTTGGCAGATATCGATGTAAAAAATGCAAATATTATTTTCGAAGCAGTAAAAATATTACTACCACCTTTGACCTGGGTTGCGGCTAGCTTTGCAGTTACATCTATATTAGACGGAGAATCTAAGATAACAGATATTTTTGTGGCTTCTTCTTACACCATGATTCCTTATATCATTGTGCGTATACCTCTGATGTTTTTATCAAATGTTTTATGCCTCAATGAAAAAGGATGGTTTTCAGCAAGTTTATATTTCGCTCTAATATGGGTGCTTTTATTATATTTCATTAGTACGAAAGTATTGAATGACTATACCATAATAAAATCCATTACTACTTATATCATCAGCGGAATTGCTATTTTAATCATCTGGTTTATAGCCTTATTGTTATATGCCTTATCAGTCCGTTTAATGCAGTTTATTCAAGGCATCATGATAGAAATTCAGCTAAGTTGGTTTTAGGGTAAAGTCAATTTTCAGAAGGGGGATGCTCAAAATGAAAGTTAGTAAAACAAGACTAGATTTTGGGTGGCGGCATAGTAAACGAAAGGTAAGTCTTATACTGATCATAAGTGTAGTCTTTACCTATTTGTTTGCTTTTAATACATCTGCTTTTGCTCAAACAAATTTGCCAAGGGGATATGAGAAGTTAGCCCAATCAGAAGCATTAGAATTATATGTGAACAAAGATAATGGTGGCATTGCAGTGAAAGACAAAAGAAATGATTATATATGGAAATCCATTGTTGATGAAAGTATGTATCCAATTGATGATCTAAATAAGCAGTGGAAGAACTATGTACAATCTATTTTTGCTATCAACTATATTGATATGGCAAATCGGGACACACCTCCAAATAGAGGTTTTTCTTCAGGAGAGGGTACTATCATAGAAGTCAAGACAATAAAAAATGGAGTTGAAATAGAGTATAATTTAGAACCCATAGGGATTTCCATTGCCCTTGAGTTTACTTTAGATGAGGACCAATTTGTTGTACGAATTCCGGCATCAAAAATAAAAGAAGTACCTATTGTTAAGGCAGGAACAGGTTCAACTAGTAAAAAGGAAACAGAGATCCAATATGGTCTTATATCGGTAGAGTTGCTCCCTTTTTTCGGTGCAGCAACAGATGAAATTGATGGATATCTACTGTACCCTGATGGACCTGGAGGATTAACACTATACAGTGAAGTGAAAAATAGGCCTGCTGATGTGAAGGTAGGAAAATGGAAAATATATTCCAACGATAAAGTAGATGTTCAGGATTTATTTGGAGAGGAAGGCAGTCGATACAGGGCCCATCTTCCTATCTTCGGTATAAAAAATGAAGAAAATGCTTTTTTAGCTGCTGTTACAGAAGGAATTGAGCAAACAGGGATTACGGCTTACCCATCTGGCTATGTTGTGGGCATTAATCATATGAATTTTGATTTTATCTACCGCTATCATTATGATTTAACTATGTCCAATATATCCATTGATAATAATACTTTAGGGAAAGTAGTTGCAAGAGCAGAAAAAAATCTAAATCTCATTGATAAAGAAATAAGATTTTTTATGTTATATGATGAAAAAGCAAACTATAGTGAAATGGCCAATGTTTATAGAAACTATTTGTTAGACCAGGGGTTGTTAAAGAATAGGATACCAGTTGATTCCAAAATACCATTATCGATGACTCTTTTTATGGGGATTACAGAGCAACAAATGTTGTTTAATAAGTTTATTCCTATGACAACTGTAGACCAAACCACTCAGATATTAAAAACTTTAAAGGAAAATCAGGTTGATGAAATAACAGCCATTCTGAAAGGATGGCAAAAGGGAGGCTATGGCCAGTGGCCAAGAAACTGGCCCTTTGATTCAAAATTAGGAAAGAAAAAACAGATTGAGAATTTAAATGAGTATGTTAAATCCAATCAAATCGATCTTTATCTTGAAAATTGCTTTGATTTTGCTAGGGGGCAGGTTGGAGGTTTTTCAGCAAGAACGGATATTGTTTTAGACGGAAGTCATTTGCCTGTTACCAGTAGGTATTCAAAAGCTTATCTTTTAAACCCTACAGTATCAGCATTTAGACATCAGGAATTTTTGAAAAAAATTCAGGCCTATCATGGTTTTAATGTGGCTTATGAAGATTTAGGAAAAGTCATTTATTTTGATTATCATAAGGAACATCCATCACAGCGACATGAAACAGTAGAAAAATGGCAAGAAATTCTACAGACAGCCCAACAAGATGGACGTAAAACTGCCGTAGATGGTGCCAATCAATATGTATTTGCAGATACAGATTTTATTTATAATATGCCTACAAAAACATTTGGGTATTTTATTACGGATAGAGAAATTCCATTTTTGCAGATGATTTTATATGGCAGCGTGCCTTACTCTACAGAAAATGGTAATTTATCGTATGATTTACAATTACAAAAATTAAAATGGGTTGAGTATGGATCTTCTCCTACTTTTGAGTTAACTAGTGAACAGCCTCTGAAACTTAAAAACACGAATTATAATCACCTTTTTACCTCTAGTTTTGATTATTGGCAAGACAATGTAATAGAAATATATACAGAATTTAATGAACGGTTGAAGGGGGTTTATGGAAACCAAATGATTCAACACCAAGAAATTGCCCCTAATTTGATTGAAATTAAGTATTCAAATGGATATCAAGGGTTTATTAACTATAATGATTATCCATATCATTTGCAAGGCATTCGTATTCCCGCAAAAGATTATGTGATTGTAACAGATAGGGGGAAGATTCAGTGAGAGGCTTGATAAAAGAATCTCTAAAAGAGAATGATATAAAGAGGTCAAAAAAGTTACTAAGTTTAACCATGGAAACCAGGCAAAAAGTAGAGGGACTCATTTTTATCTCTCCCTTTTTAGTAGGGTTAATATTGTTTTTCTTATATCCTCTATATATGTCACTAAAATTAAGTTTTGGGAAAATTACTAGAGTGGTTGGTTTTGAAGTAGCTTGGAAGGGAATAGAAAACTATACAAGAGCATTTTTAATTGATATTAACTTTCTACCTATGTTCTTACAAGTTATAAAAAACACATTGACTGAGGCCCCGCTGATTATATTGCTCTCATTACTGATAGCGATTCTGATTAATAAAGATATCAAATGTAAAGGCTTTTTTAGAACTGTATTCTTCATTCCCTTTTTATTGGGAACAGGAGAGGTCATGCGACAGCTATTGAGTCAAGGGGTCGATAAACAGGTACTATCTTTAATGGATAGCAATATTATCCCTTATAGTATTCTAAATTATTTTGGATCGGATGTTGTGATGACAATTGAGAACGTTTTTGGAATGCTGGTACAAATATTATGGCGCTCCGGGGTACAAATATTGTTGTTTTTATCTGGACTTCAAGGTATTTCAGAATCTCTTTATGAATCAGCTAAAATTGATGGAGCGACAGAATGGGAAATGTTATGGAAGATTACATTACCCATGATTTCTCCCATTTTGTTATTAAATATCGTTTATACATTGGTAGATTCATTTACAAATATGCGTAACCCTATTTTATCTTATATTCAAGATCATGCATTTAAACAGACTCAGTTTGAATATGCGGCTGCAATGGGTTGGCTATACTTTATATTTATTATTCTCTTAGTGCTTGTTACTATGGGGCTTATGAGAAACTATATTTATACTACGGGGGCAGAGAAGGGAGGTAAAAGGCGTGCAAGAAAATATAGTAGAGTATAATAGAGATTCTAAAATTTTACGATGGTTATTTAGGACTAAGCATTGGATCAGCTCCCCATCTAGAATCAAAAATGTTTTTGTAAGAATCATGGTTTATATTCTATTATTAAACCTGACCTTTGTCTTTGTCTATCCTTTTATGTATATGGTAGTGACAGCATTAAAGTCCAATGCAGATTTAAATGATTTTACAGTCAATTGGGTGCCTAGATCTCTTAAATTTGAAAATTTTGCTATTGCTTATCATTTACTCAATTATCGATCTTATTTGGAGAATTCTATACTGATTACCTTTTTGGCAACATTGGGCCATCTTATATCCTGTTCTTTTATAGGATATGGTTTTGCAAGATACAGCTTTCCTTTTAAAAATCTATTATTTTTATTAGTTATTGTTAGCTTTATTGTTCCTGTACAAACCATCATTGTACCTTTATATATCACTTATAAAAATTTAGGATGGTTAGATACTTATTTACCACTTATTATTCCAACATTTTTTGGATTTGGCATGAAAGGAGCTCTCTTTATTTTCTTATTTCGGCAATTTTACATGGGGTTGCCAAAAGAATTGGAAGAAGCAGCCAAGATAGACGGATGTGGGTTTTTTATGACCTATGTACGAATTGTTATGCCTATTGCGAAAGCATCTTTTTTAGTCGCTTTGGTTTTATCTTTAGTATGGCATTGGAATGATTTTTACGAGCCAGCCATTTATATATCAAAGGTAACCAAAGCAGTCTTACCCTCACGAATCAATCACTTAGTATCTATTGTTAATGCGCCACCAGAAGAATTATTCGATTTACTGGAGTTGGTTGAAGGAGAAGATACGTTAAACAATGCAGTGATGATGGCAGGTACCTTTTTAATTATTCTTCCTGTTTTAATCGTATTTGCTTTTGCTCAGAAACAATTTATGCAAGGTATTGAAACCACAGGGATGAAAGAATAAAAAATTATTGTAATTAAATCTGAGTTGTGAAAATAATAATAAATCTCGAAAGTGAAAGGCTACAAAGCAAATCGTCTACTAAGTAGACTATATATAAGAATATGATCTAAGAATAAATGACTTCTTAATCTTTAAAGAGGCAGAAGATAAGAATAGCTAAAATGAAGGTATGGTCTATATAATCTGCAATAGGGTAGATGGAGAAATGGAGAACTATCTATGAGTAACAAATCAGATTTGATTAAATAAAAAGAAATTTATTATCATTATGGAGGAGGGTATTTATGAAACAAAAATCGAAAGCGTTTAGAAAGACAATTGCCTTACTATCTGTTATGATTATGTTAGTTGGAGTATTTGGGGGATGTAGCAAAAAAGATCAGCCTTCAGTCAGTACGCCAAGCAATACCAACAGCACAAGTGAAAAGGAGGATAATGGAAAAGTGGAAGAGGAGAAAGAACCTGAAAAACTACCACCTTATAAAATTTCTATTATGGCACCCTTTGCCTCAGACGAACACGATCAAAATCCGCACAGACAAAAAATATATCAGATGATTGAGGAATATACGAATACAGAAATTGAATTTATTTTTTATCCTGATACTTTATACTATGAAAAAGTGCCCCTTGTTCTTGCGGCAGGAGATATGCCTTCGATTATGGTAGCAAACAAAGATGCAACCATCGGAAATGCAGGGGAGTCCGGAGATATTTGGGAAGTAGGTCCTTATTTAGAAGACTACCCAAACCTTTCCACTATTCATGAGGTTGCTATTCAAAACGCCTCTTTTAATGGTAGACTTTATGGTGTTCCTCGTGCAAGAGCTGTTGGCCGAAATGGAGCAGGATATCGTTTAGATTGGTTAGAAAATCTAGGATTAAAAGAACCTAAAACCATTGATGATTTTTATGAAATGTTAGTTCAGTTTACAAAGAATGATCCCGATGGAAATGGAAAAAATGATACAATTGGGTTAGCCGTTACATCCTATGGAGGACCATGGGATAATATGCAAATTTGGTTTGGGGCCCCTAATGGTTGGGGTGAACAAGATGGAAAGCTTATTCCAGCTCATATGACAAAGGAATATGACGAAGCGCTAAAATTCTTTAGAAAAATTTATTCAGAAGGTCTTGTGAATCAAGACTTTGATACTTATGATCCTGGAAAATGGGATGATATGTTAAGAGGCGGCATTGCAGGTGCAACGGTAGATGTTGTAGATCGATTTGCTAGAAATCAAGAATACTTTGATAGGGAAGGAATTCCAGCTAAAACTCAAATCGTAGGTGGATTTGAGGGACCACAGGGGTTGCGTCTCCTTCCAACAGCAGGTTATGCAGGTTTACTTATCTTTTCTAAAGAGCAGATAAAAACAGAGGATGAGTTAAAGAGAGCCTTAGACTTTATGGATAAAATGAGTGATGCTGAAATGCTTAATTTAATTGAATGGGGTGTAGAAGGAATCGAGTGGGATTATAACGAAGAAGGTTATGCGATTCGTTATACAGAGGAAGAAAAGCCAGAAATGGGAACCAACCCACGTACAGGGTTAAATCAATTTATTTCATATTGGGTTCACCCTGATCAAACACCAAATCGAATTGTAGGAGAGCCTATGTCAGAAATCAGAGTACTCCAAAATGAAGTCCAAGCAAGTAATGAACCTTATTGTATCGCTAATCCTGGGGCATCCTACTTCTCAGAAACCATGGCTGTATCAGGCAATGATTTAAATGATATTATTAACCAAGGAAGAACAGATTATATTAAAGGTGTTATTGATGATGTAGGGTTACAAGCAGTGAAAGATCAATGGCTAAAGAGCGGTGGGCAAAAGGTAATTGATGAGGTAAATAAGCTTTATAAAAAATAATAAATAAAGAAAAAAGAGGGAGAACATTCTACTAATAGAAAGGTTTCCCTCCTTTCTATTAGTAGAATGTTAAGGTATATATTGAAAAGGGAGGATAATAATGAATCAATTAAGATTTGACTTTGGAATAACAACAGCAGAAGAAGGATATCTAAAGGTTACAGGCAACATGCTTTATAATGAAGAATTAGGTTATGGCCTAACCCAAGAAGCACAAGGTTTAAAAAGAGAAAGTGGAAAAGAAGATTTACTAAAAGACTTTTTATATATGAAAGATAAAGGATTTAAAGCAAGGGTTGAGAATGGGTTTTATAATGTGAGGGTTTTTGCAGGAGATTATGAGGATGAAGGGGATACCACTGTAGTAATTAAAGTGAACGGGGAAACTCACCGCATCTGGGTTACTGACAAAGCGGTATGCCAAAGAGTTTATCAAATCAATGTAGAAAACGGAATTTTAGAGTTTTTATTTGAAGGGCGGTATGTATGTATTAATGCCATAGAAATTGCGCCTGTCAATCAAGAATTAGTAACAGGTATTAAGTATCATACACAGGTAGTAGGCCATGAGGGAAATGTGACTTTACAGTGGAATCAGATTGGTGGTATTGAGAGATACAGAATTTATAAATATGATGAAGAACGTGGCATTTTATTGGATATTTTACATAGTCCCACCAATGAATATATGGATGAAAATGTAGAGGTGAGTAAGAAGTATCTATATTCCATTTGTGGGATAGATGCTTATGAATTTGAAACTTTCAAAAGTGAAGAAATAAGGATTGAAGTAGTGGATGGACAGCCGGTACCAGAAGCTCCAACTAATTTGAAAATAGAAGAGATCACAGATGCTAAAGTTAGCTTATCTTGGGAACCTGTTGAAAAGGTTTTAGATTATAATGTTTATCAAAAGGCACCTTTGGGAATTTGTAAAAAAATTGCAACAGTGAGTGAAACCATTTATATAGATGAAGATGTAATTACAGCTGTGCCATTTATTTATGCGGTAGAAGCAAGAACTTCTAGTGGAATCACGAAAAGAGCTGAAATTGTGACGCCTATCCAAGCTCCCCCTTTAAGAAAGCAAATGGAGACCTTAGATCGCGGGCTTATTGCTATTAAAACAGTGGATGGTGTATTTTTAAGCTGGCGTCTCCTAGGATATGAATATGAAGAAGATCCAGGATTTCACCTCTATAGAAATGAAGAAAGAATTACTTCTACACCTATTTCTACTAGTACAAACTATCTAGATACAGTAGGAAAGGAAACAGATCAATATACAGTAAAAGTTGTTAAAAATGGAGAAGAAGAAAAAGAGGGCTATACAGCACAAGTGATTAATGCCCCCTACTTATCTATTCCTTTAGATAAACCTAAGCCCTATATTGCACCAGATGGATTAGTTTTTGAATATAGTGCAAACGATGCATCTGTTGGAGATTTAGATGGAGATGGAGAGTATGAGATTATATTAAAATGGGATGCAAGAGGCCGTGATAATGCTCATAAAGGGTATTCAGGAATTGTTTATTTAGATGCTTATAAATTAGATGGAACCAAGTTATGGAGAATTAATCTAGGACCTAATATTCGAGGTGGAGCCCATTATACTCAGTTTTTAGTTTATGATTTCAATGGAGATGGCCAAGCAGAAATCATTTGTAAAACAGCCGATGGAACCATTGATGGATGTGGAAATGTCATTGGGGATATTCATGCAGATTATAGAAATAAGGATGGATTTATTTTAGAGGGACCAGAGTATTTAACTGTATTTGCAGGGGCAACAGGTGAAATCATGGATACAGTAGACTATGATCCACCAAGAGGGAATATTAGTGATTGGGGAGATTCTTGGGGGAACCGTGTAGACCGTTTTTTAGCTTGTGTTGCCTATTTAGATGGGGTTCACCCAAGTGCGGTGATGTGTAGAGGATATTATGATCACGGACGTCCTACTCATTTAGCTGCCTATGATCTAAGGGATAATAAATTGGTACAACGCTGGAAGTTTGTGGCCAATCATGAGCAGAATATTGAATATACTAATCAAGGAAACCACAATATTGCTGTAGGTGATATCGATGGAGATGGCAAAGATGAAATTGTCTATGGTGCCTGTGCAATTGACCATGATGGAACCGGCATTTATTCTACAGGTTTAGGACATGGAGATGCTATGCATTTAGGGAAGTTTAATCCTCATACAAAGGGATTAGATTTTTTTCAAATTCATGAAAGTACTAGTGCAAAATATGGGTATGAGGTGAGAAATCCTGCCACAGGGGAAATCTACTGGGGGCATTATACTGGCCGTGATACAGGGAGGGGATTGACAGCTAATATTGACCCGCGTTATGAAGGCAATGAAGTTTGGGCTATTGATGAGCCTCTATATAATTATCAAGGTGAACAAATTGCAGAAAAATCTCCTTGGTCTGTTAATTTTGCCGTCTGGTGGGATGGAGATTTATTACGAGAATTATTAGATCATAAATGGTTGGGGTCAGAAGAAGGCACTGGTATCGGGCAAATTTATAAATGGGACTATAAGAAAGAAGAATTAAAAGTAATATTGGATACAAAAGATGCATTTTCTAATAATTATACAAAGGGGAACCCTTGTTTACAAGCAGATATTTTTGGTGATTGGCGAGAAGAAGTAGTGTGGAGGAATAAAGAAAGTACAGAACTTAGAATTTATACAACTACAGATGTAACCAATCATAAGTTTTATACCCTTATGCATGATCCTGTTTATCGACTAGGGGTAGCATGGCAGAATGTAGCTTATAATCAACCACCTCATACAGGCTTTTATATTGGAGATACAATGGAAAGGCCTCCCGTACCTAATCATAAATATGTAAAAAAACAGGAATAGACAGCTTATTCTTAAAAAGTATATATAAATATGGTACTCATAAAAGGGACAAAGAGGTAAGTAAAATCTTTGTCTTTTTTATTTAGGGATTTTGGGTTATAATAAGGAGTAAAAGTAAATACTTGAAGGGATGGTTTTAAAAATGAACAAAATACGTAAAATAGTATCACTGGTGATAATGGTAGCTATGCTATTTGTGATACAGGGATGTAAGAACACAGAAACAGGGAAAAATCAAGGAAAAGAAGCAGAAACAATCGTGGCTAAGATAGGAGAAAAAGAAATTACCTTAGCAGATTTAAATGAAGAAATGGATTATATGATTGCCACGTTAAAAGAACAATATGGAAAAGATTTTGATAAAAATGAAGAAGTAAAAGAACTTTTAAAGCAACAACGAGAGCAATTTCTTGATTACCTAGTGGAAACGGAAGTGTTTTTGCAAAAGGCGGAGCAGATGAATATTACTGCATCAGATGAAGAAGCCCAAGAAAAAATTCAGGTTATTAAAGGACAATTTGAAACAGAAGAAGAATTTGCAGAGGCTTTAAAAGAAAATGGTCTTACTATAGAAAAGTTGCAACAACAAGTATTGGATGAAGTGAAAATAGGGAAAGTAATTGATGCTATTTTTGAAAAAATAGAAATAACAGATGATCAGGTCAATGCTTTTTATGATGAAAACAAAGAATATTATACGCAAGAACCAGGAGCAATGATGAGCCATATTCTTGTTGGGACAGAAGAAGAGGCTAAAAACATTAAGGAAAAATACACAGCAGGAACTGCATTTGAAACATTGGCAGCAGAGTATGGCACTGATGCTACTAAAGATAATGGCGGGAGCTTAGGTTATGTTTCTTATGAAGAAGAAAATATTGATGCTGATTTTTTAGAGGCAGCTAAACAGTTAAAAGAGGGTGAAGTTTCAGAGCCTATAGAAACCCAATTTGGCTGGCACCTGATTCAAGTGAAAGATATCCAAACAGAATCAAGGATTATTCCGGTTTCAGAGTTGATTGAAGAAATTAAATACATGTTGACTCAAGAAGAACAATATGAAATTTATTATGCTTCCTTAGATGAATGGAAAGAAGAACTAAATGTGGAAACACATAAAGATCGGCTTTAGGACTTATAAAATATCAATCATTAACGTTTAAATTATATAGAGACACACACTGAAAACTAAACTTTATAAGATGCATAAGTTGCGCATATGACTATTGTATGCACTTGTTTAATATCAAAAGATTTTCAACATAAGGTACAAATTATAATAAGGAGACTAAAATGAGACTTAATCATTTCATTAGCTCAACAGGGCTTTGCTCTAGAAGAAAAGCCGATGAACTCATTGAACAAAAAAAAGTGAAAGTCAATGGAGAAATTGCATTAGTAGGACGTAGTATTAATCCGGACCTTGACGATGTTGAAGTCAATGGAAAGTTTCTAGAGAAAAAGAAAGCCCATGTATATATTGCCTTAAACAAGCCGACAGGGATTACTTGTACAACAGAAAGGCATATTGAAGGAAATATTATTGACTTTGTCAACCACTCAGAACGAATTTTTCCTATTGGACGACTTGATAAAGATTCAGAGGGATTAATTCTCCTAACTAGTGATGGAAGTATTGTAAATGAAGTGCTAAGAGAAGAAAATAATCATCAAAAGGATTATATAGTTACTGTTCATAAAAAGATTACACCCTCTTTCCTTCAAGGAATGGAAAAAGGAGTTAGAATCTTTAATCCTGTTAAAAAAACTTATACCATTACAAAACGATGTAAAGTAGATCAAATCAATGATCGAACTTTTAAAATTACTTTATCTCAAGGATTAAATCGCCAGATTCGAAGAATGTGTGCTCATTTTGGCTATCGTGTAGTCAAGCTGCAACGTATTCGAATTATGCATATTACTTTAAAAGGATTGCCAGTAGGGAGATGGAGGAATTTAACAGAGGAAGAAGTTCGTAAATTAAAATCCTAAAATTTTAAAAGTCTGTAGTACAGGATCATGGCTATCGATATGAAAAAGGAAAGGAGAGTAATACGATATGGTAGTTCGAAATTATATTGAATCTGAACTAAATGAAAAATCATCCCACTCTGGCAAAGGATTGGCCAGAAGTATTAAACTTTTTAATAAGGAAGATTTTAGTTCTGGGCTTAACTTTCTATATTATATGGAGTTAGATCCTGGGGTATCCATTGGAGAGCATACACACCAAGATGATGAAGAAGAGATGTATGTTATTTTAGAAGGCTATGGTACAATGAATATCAATGGAGAATTCCGTGAAGTAAAACAAGGAGATGTGATTTTAAATCGTCCTGGGTGGAGTCATGGTTTAGAAAACACATCTAGCCAAATACTAAAAATATTAGCATTCGAAGTATCAAAGGATTTATAAAATAAAACCAGCTGATTTTATAGCTGGTTTTGCTTTTTTGTGAGCTAGGAAAGTTCGTCTTGCTTGCAAGGGATCAAACTTTCCTAGCACACTTGAAAATCAAATTTTTTGTACACTTTTCTTGAAATTTATTATTAAGGAATAACGAGTACGGGTGTTTTAGAATGTTTGACAACTTTGCTAGCGATAGAGCCCATTAAATATTTATCTAGGCCTGTAAGACCGCGCTTGGCAATGACAATTAGATCTACATTAGATTCTTGGGCTTTTTTCATGATTTCATCGGCAGGATAACCAAAAATACAGTATTCTTCAGTTTCAATAGGCTGAATAAATTGTCGTGCTTCCTCTAATACTTTTTTCCCTTGTTCTTTTAATAGAGTTAACATATCGGAGTTATAGATACTGTTAATTTCAATGACATTTAAAAGGATAACCTTGCAGTTAAATTGTTCGACCATACTTCTGGCCATATTTAAAGCCTTATAATTATATTTTGACCCATCTACAGGAACTAGAATTTTCTTGATTTCCATAAAATAACCTCCTCACTGTAGAATCATCTATGAATCTTTTTCTATCTTCATTATACCCCCAAAACATAATTGAGTCAATATTCTGACTAAATATTTCTAAATTAAAGAATAGAGATGTTTTAAGGGATAATAATGATTTAGGCTTTTTATCTCTTGACGTAGAGTTCAGAACTGGTATAGTATCTGTTAGAGTTTATTTTTAAAAGAAAATTGGAGGATGCTTATGTTTCGTATTAAACCTAAAATTACACCTTCTTTAAAAGAAGCACTTTTATTAACAGGACTTATATTATTTATTATTGGAATTTCTATTATTTACTTTGAGTCAGTTCCCCATATTCCTATTGTTATTTCGATTTTAATTTTGCTTATCTATGGACTAGCAAAAGGATTAAGTTTTAAAGAGTTGGAATACGGAATGGGTGAAGGGGCCAAGGCGGCTATTGGATCTGTTTTTCTTTTCTTTTTTATTGGGATTTTAATTAGCAGTTGGATCATCAGCGGTACTATTCCGGCTTTAATGAAAGTAGGCTTAGGATTAGTGACCCCATATTTTTATTTTGCTATTATATTTGTCATTTCATCATTAGTTGGCCTAGGTATTGGCAGTTCTTTGACGACAGCAGCCACTATAGGTACAGCATTTATGGGAATTAGTGCTGCTTTGGATTTTTCCTTAGCAATCACAGCAGGGGCTATTGTTTCCGGGGCCTTTTTTGGTGATAAGATGTCACCTTTGTCGGACACTACCAATTTGGCTGCTGCTATTGCACGTGTAGATCTATTTGATCATATCAAAAATATGGCTTGGACTACAGTACCTGCTTTTTTAATAACATTGATTTCATTAGCTATCTTATCTCCAGCTAGGCAGCATTTAGATATTCAACAAATAGAAAATTTTAATTATGTTCTAATGAATACAGGAATGATTCATTGGTATAGTTTTATTCCTTTATTAGTCATGGTATTTTTATCGATAAAAAAGGTACCTGCTCTTTTAACATTAGCAACAAGTTCGTTTGTAGGCATTATACTATCTTTCTTTCATATGCCAGATCAAACTATTTCATCTCTTTTTAATGTTCTATATGGTGGGTATGTTTCCCAAACAGGCAATCTAATGCTTGATTCTTTATTGACACGAGGAGGGATCGAAAGCATGATGTTTACTGTTTCACTTGTTCTATTGGCATTGAGTATGGGTGGACTTTTATTTACCTTGGGTATTATTCCTAAATTTTTAATGCAAATGGAATCAAAATTAAACACTTTAGGCTCTTTGATTACAGTTACTGCGACAACTGGTATTTTGGTAAATTTTTTAACGGGAGAACAATATTTATCAATCCTTATTACTGGGGAGATGTATCAGTCTCAATATAAAAAGTTGGGGCTAGATGGAAAACATTTATCTAGAACTTTAGAAGATGCTGGTACTGTAATTAATCCATTGGTACCTTGGGGGGTATGTGGAGTTTTTTTAACCAATGTATTGGGCATCTCCACTATACAATATGCACCTTTCGCTTTCTTTTGTATTTTATGCCCTATATTAACTATTTTTTATGGATGGACAGGCTGGACCATTACAAAAAAATGAAAAATATTAAGGAGTTGTATTATTAATGGCTGAAAGAAAAAATTAAGAAAGGATGGTATGAAATGGAATCGGCAAGATTGTTAAGAATGGATCCTTATATTGCTCTAAGTTGGATCAATATGAAATTGAGAAATGAATATGATACATTGGAAGCTCTTTGTGAAGATCTGAATGTGTCTATGGATGAAATTGCAGATAAAATGAAAAATATAGGATATGTTTACGGGCATAAAAACAATCAATTTATTGGAATAGAAACAAAGGAGTGAGACAATGAAAGAAGTTATTATCTATACAGATGGTGCTTGTTCAGGAAACCCCGGACCAGGCGGTTATGGGATCGTTCTTCTATATAATGATTACCGAAGAGAAATGGCAGGAGGAGAAGAAAATACTACAAATAACCGAATGGAGCTTTTAGGTGTAATTAAAGGATTAGAAGCTTTGAGAGAACCTTGTCAAGTGACACTTTATAGTGATTCTAAATATGTTGTTGATGCCATAGAAAAAGGCTGGGTTTTCAAATGGAAGAAAAATAATTGGATGAGAAATAAAAAGGATAAAGCTTTAAACGTAGACTTATGGGAACAACTACTTATTCTTTTAAACAAACATAAAGTACGTTTTATTTGGGTTAAAGGTCACTCAGATAATGTAGAGAATGAGAGATGTGATTTTTTAGCAAGACAATTTATACTTGAACAGACAAATCTTAAATAAAGTCGTATCATATAAAAGAATCTAAATAATGGGGAGAGAAATAAATGATGGTGCAACTACAATCTTGGGAAGAACTAGAAGAACAGCTACATATCCGAGGAGAACAACTTATTTTACTTTACTTTACTTCTCAAACATGTCCTGTTTGTCATGTTTTATTACCTAAAGTACAAGAGTTGGCTTTAGCATATCCAGAAGTATTAGCTGTTCATATAGATATTGAACAGGTACCAAAAGCACAAGGTACTTTTATGGTTTTCAGTGCACCAACAGTAGTACTTTTATGGGATCAAAAAGAAATTTTACGTCGCTCAACCTTTATTCAAGTGGCAGAAGTAGAGCAATATATCAAAAAGTATCTATTTTTTACGAAAGATACAAAGGAATGAGGAAAACTTTCATATAAGACCATAATAAGAGAGTGAGATGAAAGTTGAGGGAGAATATTAATAATAAAATGAAAGGATTGTGAAAAATATGAATCAAAATAGAAGAAGAACTGGAAGCAAAGGTTTATTTGTTATTTTAGGTATCGTAATAGTAGTAGGTTTATATTTTATTAGTACACAAAGAGGGTTAGTAGACCAAAGAGAAAGTGTAGAATCAAGTTGGAGCGATATTCAAATTCAGTACCAAAGACGAGCTGATTTGATTCCTAATATTGTTGCAACAGTAAAAGAACAGGCCAACCGAGAACAAGAAATTTTTACAGCCATAGCTGATGCAAGGGCTAAGCTTGGTGGAGCTAGTACCAGAGAAGAGATTATCGCTGCGAACCAAGAAGTGGCAAATAGCCTTTCTAGATTATTAGTGGTTGTTGAAAACTACCCTGAATTGAAACAAGATCAAGCTTTTCAAGATTTAAGGGTACAATTAGAAGGAACAGAGAATCGAATTGCAGTAGCAAGGAAAAACTACAATGATGCCGCCCGTAGTTATAAAAGTAGAATAAAAATGTTTCCTACAAACTTAGTTGCTGGCATCCTTGGATATACAGATGAATATCCTTATATTGAAGCAGAGCCCGGTGCTGAAAAAGCGCCTGAAGTTTCTTTTGATTAGGAGTGATAATAATGGGAAAAGAAAAGGAACCAAAAGGTGTCATTCGTAAAAGAGTTGCTTTATTAGTACTTTTGGTATTTCTAGTTCCCACAGTGATCTTTGGGCAATCATACCAAATACCGAAGGCTACTTTCGAGTTTTATGCCAATGATTTTGGAAAATTTTTATCTAGCTCTACCATTGATCAAATTAATTACTTAGGTCAAACAGTCTATGAAGATACAGGAGAAACACAAGTTGTTTTTGTTTCTTTGTTAGGTATCCCAGAGCCTTTTGAGGAATATACCAATGATCTGTTTAACAAATGGAAGATTGGTAAAAACGATAAGGGTGTTTTATTTCTTATCGCTCAAGGTGAAAAAGAAATGGCTACTAGAATAGAGGTAGGATATGGACATGAAGGTGATCTAACTGATTTAGAAAGTGACTTGTTGCTACAAAAGTTCTTTGAAATTCGATCAGAAGCTGGTACTGAGCATGCCGTAATTACTATATATACTGAAATTATTCGGAAATTAACAGATGAAAATTATGAAATTACTCCTCCCCAATATGAAAGTATGCCTTACGATTCTTCGGGAAATCCTTTATTATCAGGAGTTTTAATGATTGCTATTGTTATTTTTATTATTTTAGATATGATTTTTTTCCGCGGTGCTATCACATTTTTTATTTTACGAATGCTAGCCAGTGGTGGCGGTGGTGGAGGCCGAGGTGGTGGCGGAAACCGAGGTGGCAGTGGAGGTAGCCGAGGTGGTGGAGGTCGATCCGGTGGTGGTGGAGCTTCAAGGCGAGGTTAATCACTTAAAGGTTGTATTCTTTACATTGTTTATGAACTAGGAAAGTTTGTTTTTGCACTTTTCTTGTGAAGTATTAAGTAACAATACCAAGGAGGAAGTACTATGAATATGGTAGAGTTAATTATCAAAAAACGTGAAGGTAAAGAATTATCTCAACAGGAAATTGAAAAATTTATCCAGCAATACATTAAAGATGAAATTGAAGATTATCAAGTATCAGCTTTACTAATGGCTATTTGTTTTCAAGGGTTGAATCAACGAGAAACAGCAGATTTAACTATGGCTATGGTGAATTCAGGAGATCAGATGAACCTAGAAATGATTCCAGGTGTCAAAGTAGATAAACATAGCACTGGTGGCGTAGCAGACACAACAACTCTTATTTTGGCTCCTTTAGTAGCTTCTTGTGGCGTACCTGTAATGAAAATGTCTGGCAGGGGGCTAGGATTTACAGGTGGAACATTAGATAAGTTAGAAGCTATCCCAGGTTTTAATCCTTACCAGTCTATGGAAAAAGCAATTCAAAATGTACAAGATATAGGGATAGCCATTATAGGACAGACCCACAATATGGTACCGGCAGATAAAAAACTATATGCCCTTCGAGATGTTACAGGAACTGTGGATCAACTATCATTAATTGCTAGCAGTATTATGAGTAAAAAAATTGCCTCAGGTGCTGATGGTATTGTCCTAGATGTAAAGGTTGGTAGTGGCGCTTTTATGAATACGGAAGAACAAGCATTTGCTTTAGCCAAGGAAATGGTTCAAATTGGAAAGAATGTAGGGAGAAAAACTGTAGCTATTATCACAGATATGAACCAGCCTCTAGGTATGGCTGTAGGAAATGCTTTAGAGGTGAAAGAAGCAATTCAAGTATTACGAGGTGAGGTAGAAGGCCCCTTAAAGGAGGTCTCTCTTCTTTTAGGAAGTCACATGCTTCATATAGGTGGTTATGTATCGAGCCTAGAAGAAGGAAAACAAAAATTAGAGGAAAATATTCAAAATGGCAAGGGAGCACTAAAATTGGCTGACCTTATTCGCCTACAGGGGGGAGATGAACGGGTTATTACTGATTACACTTTGCTTCCACAATCTAAAGAAATAATTCCTTTTCTAGCACAGCAAGATGGATATATTTCTTCTATGAAAGCCCAAGAGATTGGGAAAAGTTCAATGCTACTAGGAGCAGGGCGAATGACAATGGAAGATATCATTGACCCTGCTGTTGGACTTGTAATGAAAAAGCGAGTAGGCGATCCAATACGGAAAGGTGAAGTCATTGCAGAATTTTATGTAAATAAAAAGGAGCATATAAAAGAAGCCATGTCTGTTTTCGAAAGGGCACTTCATATACAAAAAGAAGCTCCTCCATTATCACCTTATATTCATGGTATGGTGACCGGAGAAGATATAAAATAAATCAAATTAATTTAGTAGCTAGAAAATAGGAACTCTATTCCTGTTTTCTAGCTATTTTGTTTTGAGCTAGGAAAATAGGTTTTTTTGTTCGTTCTTTGAATGAAGAATAAAACCTTTACACAAAATTTACATATAACTCTAGTTATTCTTTACAAACATCTTTTATACTAAATATAGATATTCCAGTCTAAGTTCAATAAAACAAACTTGTCTTTATTTAGACAAGTATAACATAGAAAGGTATGTTTTAGGTTACTTTATTAAAGGAACTGTTCTTGGATTTATTATATTTTATCAATTAGGAAGGTGGAAAAAAATGAAAAAAATTATATCAATTATCGCAATGCTTGTTTTCGGAGTTATTATGTTTTCGGGGTGTAGTGGTGAAAAACAAACAGGTTTTAATACAAATAAAGAGATCTCTGTAATTAGCCGTGAAGATGGTTCTGGTACCCGAGGTGCATTTATTGAACTTTTTAAAATTGAAGAAAAGGATCAAAGTGGAAACAAGGTAGACAAAACCACTAAAGAAGCAACTATTGCTCCTAAAACAGACGTAATGCTTACTAATGTAGCAGGAGATGCTTATGCCATTGGTTATGTATCTATCGGTTCGTTAAATGATAGTATTCGAGCATTTAAAATTGATGGAATAGAAGCTACAGCTGAAAATGTAAAAAACGGAACCTATCCTATCGCGCGCCCTTTTAATATTGCAACAAAAGGGGAACCGACAGGCCTTGCAAAAGATTTTATAGGGTATATTCTAAGCGAGGAAGGACAAGTTGTAGTTGACCAAAGTTATATTAGAATTAGTGATGATGCTCCTGCTTATTTTGGCACTCAACCATCAGGGAAAATTGTCATAGCTGGTTCTTCATCAGTGACACCTATTATGGAAAAATTAGCAGAAGCGTATCTTAAAATCAATAGTAATGCTGAAATAGAGATACAGATGAGTGATTCTACGTCAGGTATGAATGCAGCTATTGATGGCACTTGTGACATTGGAATGGCATCAAGAGAGCTAAAAGATAGCGAAAAAGAACAATTGAAGGGAATAGAAATAGCTCTAGATGGTATCGCAGTGATTAGTAATACCAAAAATACAATTGATAATCTGACGTCAGAAAATGTGAGAAATATTTTTACAGGTACTATTACTAAATGGAATGAACTTGAATAAGGACGTGAAAAAATGAATCAAAAAATAAGAGAAAAATTAATGGAGGTGGTGTTTTTTGTTTCAGCAATCACCTCTATCTTAGCGGTGCTTCTCATTTGTATTTTTCTTTTTGCTAACGGATTTCCTGCTATTTTTAAAATAGGTCCGTTGAACTTTTTATTAGGTAAAAATTGGGCTCCTAGTGATATTCCTCCTTCTTTTGGGATATTACCTATGATTTTAGGAAGCATTTATGTTACAGCAGGAGCTATCATTGTTGGAGTGCCAGTTGGTATCTTAACGGCTCTCTTTATGGCATTCTTCTGTCCAAAAGGCATATATAAAATTTTAAAACCCGCAGTAGAGTTGCTAGCGGGTATTCCTTCTGTTGTTTATGGTTTTTTTGGACTTGTGATCATTGTACCGTTAGCTAGAAATTTACTACCGGGAAACGGGAGTCATATGGTTACAGCAAGCATTTTGCTAGGAATTATGATACTTCCAACTGTTATTGGGATCAGTGAGGCAGCCTTAAGAGCAGTACCCAAAAGTTATTATGAAGGGGCACTGGCCCTAGGGGCCACTCATGAGGAAAGTGTGTTTTTTGCTGTTTTACCTGCAGCAAAATCAGGTGTCCTTGCCTCAGTGGTTTTGGCTATTGGACGAGCCATTGGTGAAACTATGGCAGTTATTATGGTTGCAGGTAATCAAGCACGTATGCCAGCAGGTATTTTCAAAGGAATTCGTACTTTAACTGCGAATATTGTCATTGAAATGGGTTATGCCGCAGACTTACATCGAGAAGCTCTCATTGCAACAGGAGTAGTATTATTTATATTTATACTCCTTATTAATTTATCTTTTTCAGCATTGAAGAGGAGGAATACTATACTATGAGTAACCGGAAAACCTTTTTTGCAAGGATAAAAGAATATCAAAAAAACCCTTTTTCACTCTTGCTATTTCTGTTAGTAATGTCAGCGGCTTGTCTTACGTTTTTTATACTTGTTTTTCTAATATTTTATATTTTAATAAAGGGACTCCCTTATTTAACGCCATCCCTTTTTGCTCTGCAATATAATAGTGAAAATGTATCTTTATTCCCTGCAATGATTACGACCATTATTATTACAGCTATGGCCTTGCTTATCGCAGCCCCTGTTGGTATTTTTGCATCTATTTATTTGGTTGAATATGCTCAAAAAGGTAATAAAATTGTTGAGGTGGTACGTCTTACGTCGGAAACCTTATCTGGTATCCCTTCTATTGTATACGGACTTTTTGGACTATTATTTTTTGTAACTAGGCTTCAATGGGGATTTTCTATACTATCAGGTGCATGTACTTTGGCTATCATGATTTTACCATTGATTATTCGGACTACAGAAGAAGCGTTAAAATCAGTTCCAGATACATGGAGAGAAGCTAGTTTTGGATTAGGTGCGGGTAAATTAAGAACTGTATTTAAAATTGTATTACCTGCTGCTATACCAGGAATATTAGCAGGAATTATTTTAGCAATTGGCAGAATTGTGGGAGAAACAGCAGCTTTAATTTACACCGCAGGTACTGTCGCAAAAATACCAGAAAATGTTTTTGCATCTGGCCGGACTTTGGCTATTCATATGTATGCGCTATCAAGTGAAGGGCTCTATACTAATCAGGCCTATGCGACGGCAGTTGTATTATTAATCATCGTATTACTTATCAATATGTTTTCTGCATTTGTTGCCAAAAAGCTAATGAAAGGATAAAATATATGAATAAATTTGAAATTAATCAGCTTAACTTATATTATAATGATTTTCAAGCTCTTAAAAATATAAACCTTAATATAAGGGAAAAAAAAATCACAGCCTTTATTGGACCATCAGGGTGTGGGAAGTCTACCTTACTAAAAAGTTTAAATAGAATGAACGATTTAGTAGAAGGGTGTAAAATAACAGGAGAAATATTATTAGATGGGCAAGATATTTACGGTTCTATAGATACCAATTTACTTCGTAAAGATGTGGGCATGGTATTTCAAAAGCCAAATCCTTTTCCTATGAGTATTTATGATAATATTGCTTTTGGACCTAGAACCCATGGTATCAAAAAGAAATCTATTTTAGATGAAATTGTAGAAAAAAGCTTAACTGATGCGGCTCTTTGGAATGAAACAAAAGATCGGTTAAAAAAGAGTGCATTAGGTATGTCAGGTGGGCAACAGCAAAGACTTTGTATTGCGCGAGCTTTAGCGGTGCAGCCCAAAGTTTTGTTAATGGATGAACCTACTTCAGCCCTAGATCCTATCTCTACTTCCAAAATTGAAGAACTTACATTAGAATTAAAGAAAGATTATACAATTATTATGGTTACACATAATATGCAACAGGCTACTAGAATCTCAGATGAAACTGTATTTTTTCTCCTAGGTGAAATTATTGAAGCTAATGATACAGAAACTTTATTTTCGATGCCTAAACACAAGAAAACTGAAGATTATATTACAGGGAGGTTTGGATAATGCGTACACGGTTTGACAATGAATTAGAGATTCTTAATACCCAACTTATTGAAATGGGTGCACAAATTGAAAATGCCATAGAAAATGCGGTAAAGGCGCTAGAAACAAAGAATATTAATTTTGCAAAAAAAGCTATAGAATTTGATAGTAAAGTAAATGGGATGGAAAAAGAAATAGAAAATCGGTGCCTAAAGTTACTATTACAGCAGCATCCTGTAGCTGGAGATTTACGTTTAATTTCAACAGCCATGAGAATGATTACAGATATGGAGAGGATTGGAGATCAGGCAGCTGATATTGCTGAAATTACATTACGCTATCAGAATCAATTATATATTAAAAAGTTGGTTCACATTCCTAAAATGGCAGAAGCTGTCATCAAAATGGTCCACGAAAGTATTGATGCCTTTGTAGCTAGGGATTTAGACCTTGCAAAATCTGTTATTTTATATGATGATATTGTTGATGAACTTTTTATTACCATCCGAGAGGAACTTATTGAACTTATTCATCTAGATAAAGAAAATGGAGAACAAGCCATGGATTTATTTATGATTGCAAAATATCTAGAAAGAATTGGAGATCATGCTACTAATATTGCGGAATGGGTTGTGTTTTCTATTACAGGTGAGCACGTAGATTTGGGTCAATAAGTCAATGGATTTTGTTAAATAAGGGGGTGTAAGAATTTGCAGACAATTTATATTGTAGAGGATGATGACAGTATTAGAGAACTGGTTACGTACGCATTACAGAATAGTGGTTTTAAAGTTACTGAGTTAGTAGATGGGGATGATTTATTATCGCTTTGTCAAGAAAATCAGCCAGATTTACTATTGCTGGATATTATGTTGCCACATGAAGATGGTATTAGCCTTTTGAAACAATTGAAAGAGCATAAGGGAACAATGAACATGCCCATAATTATGTTAACGGCAAAAAGCACAGAACTAGATAAAGTGAAAGGTCTTGATTTAGGAGCAGATGATTATATTACAAAGCCTTTTTCTGTGATGGAACTCATATCAAGGGTTAAAGCAGTGCTACGGCGTAGTGAAATGCAAAAACCAATTGCCCAGCTTAAAGTGGGGAATATTTGCCTTGATAAAGAAAAGCGTATTGTCTTAGCAGGAGATACGGAAGTTGAACTAACTTATAAGGAGTTTGAACTTTTAGCTTATTTAATGAGCTATCCACAGATTGTTTTAAGCAGGGCTCAAATATTAAATGCCTTATGGGGCTATGAATTTGAAGGAGAAAGTAGAACGGTAGACATGCATATTAAAGCATTACGTCAAAAGTTGCAAGACTGCGGATCCTATATTCAAACCATCCGAAACGTTGGTTATGTTATGAAACCTCCAGACAAAGAAGGTGAAGAGTAAATGAAGAAAAAAATTTTTAGGAATTTATTTTTAGTATCAATTTTTTCTATTATCACAGTAACAGGAATTTTAATAGTTGGAGGTTATACTCTTTTTAAAAAGACAGTCATTGGAAATATACAAAATGAAGCCAAAATCATAAGAAGTGGAATTGATGCTTATGGAGCCCAAGAATATTTATCGATTCTAAAATTTAATCAGCAAAACATGAGAATGACCATTATAGAACCTGATGGAAAAGTTAGTTATGATTCAATGGCTGATGTAAATAATCTTGAAAATCATGGGGATCGACCTGAAGTAGTGGAGGCAAAAAATTATGGTACAGGCTTTTCAAAAAGGTACTCTAACACATTTTCGCGTAGGAATTATTATTATGCGATTCAACTAGATAACTTACAAATTCTTAGAATATCCACTCAAATTAGTAGCATTTATGGTGTTTTTATACAGATAATTCCTTATTTATTAGGAGTTATTATTTTAGTTTTAATTTGTAGCTCTATAATTGCCAGCCACTTGACTCAGAGGTTGATGATACCAATAGAGAGTCTTACTTATGAATTAGATAATGAAATAGATACCAATGATTATGGGGAGTATGATGAATTGTTGCCCTTTGTTCAAAAGATCAATCGACAACAAAATGATATTAAAAAACAAATTGAAAAATTAGAAAAAGAGCGAGATACGATTCAATTGATTACAGAGAATATGAAAGAAGGATTAATTCTTTTAGATCAGGATCAAAAAATACTTGCTTTTAATCCTAGTGCAATATCTATATTAGAAATAAAGGAACAACAGCTTATAGGTAAAAAGCTAATTACTTTAACTCGTAATCACGAAATTAATCATTGTGCATCCTTAGCTCTTCAGAATCAGAATATAGATACGATCATTCAACAATCTGGACAATATTATCATATTTATGGTTGTGGTGTAGAGCAAAGAAATCGTAATATGGGGGCTATGCTTTTACTAGTCGATGTTACAGCAAATGAAATGGCTCAAAAAATGCGTAAAGAATTTACGGCTAATGTTTCCCATGAGCTTAGGACTCCTATTACTTCTATTTCAGGGTATGCAGAAATGATGGCAGCGGGTATGGTGGCGTCAACAGATATCCAAAAGTTTGCTTCTAAAATATATAAAGAAGCTGTACGTATGATTGGTTTAATAGAGAATATTATCATTTTATCTAAATTGGATGAACAAATTCCGCTGAGCGAACAAGAAGAAATAGATCTTATTTGTATGGTAAATAATGTGATAGACAGATTGCAACAAAAAGCGGATGAGAAACAAATTAAAATAGAAGTAGTAGGAACGCCTATTCTATTTCCTACAGTTTCCACTATGATGGAGGAAATAGTATATAATCTGGTTGATAATGCAATTAAATACAACCGGGTAGGAGGAGGTATTATTATATCTATATGTCAGAAGGAAGAAACGATAGAAATCAAGGTAGCAGATAATGGAATAGGAATCTCTAAAAATGAACAAAGTAGGATTTTTGAACGTTTTTATCGAGTGGATAAATCAAGATCTAATAAAATTGTAGGCACCGGATTAGGGCTCTCTATTGTAAAGCACATGGTGGCCCAACTTGGAGGAAAAATTTCACTTAAAAGTGCAGCAGGAGTAGGTACTAGTATCACTTTATCATTTCCATTAAGGGATGATAAATATAGATAAAGGGTAGATTATATCAAACAATATAATCTACCCTTTATTTTGAACTAGGAAAGTTCGTCTTGATTCCTACCCTTTGTTTGTAACTATAGTATTTAAGTGGTTTCTGGATTTAATCTTCTTAGATTCCTAATTAAAGCGTAGGCTGTAATAGCAACCGAAACAGCATCAGAAACAGGGGTTGCAAGCCAAACACCAGTTAATCCAAAAAAATGGGGAAGAATTAAAATCATTGGGATTAAAATAAAAACCTGCCGAAGTAAACTGAGGACAACTGCAATTTTAGCTCGTCCAATGGCTTGAAAGTAATTAGAACTAATAATTTGAGCACCAACAACAGGTAATAGCAACTGGAAATATCTTAGTCCAGAAATTCCAATGTCTATGAAATCCGCATTATCAGTAAAAATTAGTAAGATAGCCTTAGGAAATAACTGAATTACTAGAAAACCAATAGTAGAAAAGGCAGTGGCAGTAATTAAAGCTAATTTCAAGGCCTGTTTAACACGGTGATATTGCTTGGCTCCATAGTTAAATCCAATGATAGGCTGTACTCCCTGATTGATTCCGAATATGGGCATTAAGAAAATCATAGATACGCTCATAATGACCCCCATGGCACCAATCGCTAAATCACCACTATAAACCTTTAAAGATTGATTAAAAAGTGTATTTACTAAGCTTGCAGCCATTTGTACAGCAAAAGGAGCCATTCCAATTGAAAAAATGTCTAAAATGACTTCGCTAGATAAAGTCATATAGCGAAGCTTTAACTTTAACAAACTACGTGAACTTGTAAAATAATACAACACATAGATCATATTAGCAAATTGTGCAATAATGGTAGCATAAGCT
This sequence comes from Candidatus Epulonipiscium sp., assembly GCA_012799415.1. GTDB lineage: Bacteria > Bacillota > Clostridia > Lachnospirales > JAAYNZ01 > JAAZLH01. Next base: position 32,732 of record JAAZLH010000117.1, read on the forward strand.
GCTCCTTTAATTCCCATGTTAAAAACAAAAATAAAGATAGGATCTAAAACTGTATTTAATATAGCACCTAGCAACATGGTGACCATAGCTGCTTTAGGATTTCCTTCTGCTCGAATGATATTATTAAGTCCAAATCCTATGGTATTACCTAATGCTCCCCAGAGGATAATGGTAATGTAGTCTTTTGCGTACTCAAAGGTATCATCACTAGCTCCAAATAGACGAAGGAGAGGATCGCGAAAATAAAGCATAAATCCTGAGATGATGACAGTAACAACAATTAGTAAGATAAAGGCATGTCCTAAAATATGGTTGGCATCTTCTTGACGTTCTTCTCCCAATCGAATAGAGATAAGTGAAGTAGCTCCGATACCAACAAGCATACTAAAAGCCATCAAAATTGTCATAAAGGGAAAAGCAACACCAATACCTGTAATAGCTAAAGGACCAACACCCCAACCAATAAAAATTCTATCTACAATATTGTATAATGCATTTACTAACATGCCTACAATGGCAGGAAGTGAAAATTTAAAGAGTAATTTTCCAATATTTTCGTTTTTCAACTGCTCTTGTTTATCCATATAATACCTCGCTTTCTTATTATTCATCTGACAGATTACAATTAACTAAAATAGGTTCAATGGGGAAAATGCAGTTATTCTATTATACAGAGATGGTTCAATGAAATCAACCCTTAATTCAAATTAGAAAAATTCGTTTTACTTACAAAGAGCCAAAAATTTTAGTTCACTTAAAAATCTGCACTTTTACAATTCCTACAATGATTCATATTTTTTGCACAAGTTTAATACCTACAGATGAATGAAAAATAAAAAAACTTGTCAATTAACAAAAAATCATATATTATCTGTATAAAGTGAAAGAAGGCCTTTTGTTGTTGAAGGAGGCCAAAGGAAGGAGACTAAAAATGACAAATAAATTACAAATCTATTTAAAAGATAATATAATTATTACTGATGGAGCTATGGGGACATACTATGCCCAATTAACGGGACAAAATAGTACGCTGTCAGAATGGGGAAATAAATATGAACCAGTTTTAATTGAAAAAATACATAGAGAATATATTGAAGCAGGAGCTAAGCTGATTCGAACTAATACTTTTTCTGTTAACCAAGACACAATGAAAATTTCTAGTATAGAAGTAAAAGAAATGATTGAAAAGGGATATGAAATTGCAAAAAAAGCAGTAGGTAGAAAAGATATTTTTATTGCAGCGAGCATTGGACCAATTCCAGAAGTTACTCTAGATGGAAACCAAAAAACAGTCGAAGAACTCATTCAAGAATATAAAGAAATTATTGATACATTTTTATCAGTAGGTGCCACTATTTTTTTATTTGAAACTTTTAGTCATACAGAGCCTTTGGATATCTTAGTTAAATATATCAAAGCCAAGAACCCAGCTATATTTATTTGGACTCAATTTGCGGTGACCATAACAGGTTACACCCGGAAAGGGTGGAATATTAAAAAAATAATCACAGAAATTAAAAAAATAACAGGGATAGATGCCTATGGATTTAACTGTGGAGTTGGACCAACCCATTTACATCAATTTATTCGTCAACTAAATATAGAGCAGGAATTTGTATCTGCTTTACCTAATGCAGGATATCCAGAAGTTATCCATGAAAGAACAATATATACGCAAAACCCCAATTATTTTGCTAATCGAATGAAAGAAATAAAAAATTTAGGTGTTAAAATTATTGGTGGATGCTGCGGTACGACTCCCTTACATATCCAAAATGTAGCAGAAAAAATCCAGAGCATAGATGGTATGAACCAGCCAAAGGATCTTAAGGCAATAAAAGAGACTTCCATTGAAACATCTATCGTAACAAATAAATTTAAGGAAAAGCTTGAGAAAGGAAAATTTGTTATTGCCGTTGAACTAGATCCACCTTTTGGAACTAAAGTTAACAAAATAATACAGGGAGCGGCAGAATTAAAAAAAGCAGGTGTAGATGTAATCACAGTAGCAGATTCTCCTTTAGGACGTCCAAGAATGGACTCTATACTAGTTGCGACTAAAATTACAAGAGAAGTAGGCATAGAGACAATTCCTCATTTATGCTGTAGAGATAAAAATATTATTGGATTAAAAGGTCAAATACTAGGTGCCTATATTGAAGGGATTCGAAATCTTCTTATTGTTACCGGCGATCCTATTCCTAGCGCGGAACGAAATGAAATTAAATCTGTATTTAATCTAAATTCTTTTCAGTTATTAAACTTAATTTCTCAAATGAATGAGGAGCATTTTATAAGAGAACCGTATCATTTAGGTGGGGCTTTTAATTTAAATGTTTTAAAGAAGGATCAAGAGCGAGAAAGAATGGAAAGAAAGATGAAAGAGGGAGCTAGTTTTTTCATGACTCAACCTATTTTTGATGATGAGATCATTGAATATTTGAAAAAAATACAGGATAGAAAGAAAGGTAAAATATTAGGTGGAATTATGCCACTAGTAAGTTATCGGAATGCTCAATTTTTGGATAATGAAATCCCAGGTATTCAAATTCCTGAAAATATTATTAATCGCTTTCATGATGATATGACTCGGGAAGAGGCAGAAAACCTTGGAATTGAAATTGCTGTAGAAATGGGGAAAAAATTAAGGCCTTGGGTAGATGGGTTTTATTTTATCACCCCTTTTCAAAGAGTGTCTATGATAAGGAAAATAATAGAACAGTTATGAAGGGGATGAAGAGATCATGATTATGAAAAAAGAAGAATTAAAGCAAATATTAGAAGATCAAGTTTTTATTTTAGATGGGGCAACAGGAACGGAGTTACAAAGATATGGGATGCCGGAAGGGGTCTGCCCTGAACAATGGGTACTTCAAAATCCAGAAATTTTTATTGATATTCAGAAAAAATATATAGAATCAGGAACACAAGGGCTTTATACTTGCACTTTTGGTGCCAACCGAATCAAGTTACAGCAATTTGGTTTGGAGCGCGATGTGGTGTCTATGAATCGTATTCTAGCACAACTATCTAGACAAGCAGCAGGTTCTAAGGGTTGGGTTATTGGTGACCTAGCACCTACAGGAGTTTATATAGAACCTATTGGAGAATATAGCTTTGAGGAAATAGTAGACGTTTATAAGGAACAAGTGAAGGGGTTACTGCAAGGCGGTGTGGATGCCTTTGTCATTGAAACAATGATGAATATTCAGGAAGCTAGGGCTGCTTTACTTGCGGTAAAAGAAAGTTGTGATTTGCCAGTGTGGGTCAGCATGACTTTCGAAGAAAATGAAAAAACTTTAACTGGCACAGATCCTGTTACTGCATTGATTACTTTACAAAACTTAGGTGCAGATGCAGTGGGATGCAATTGTTCTACGGGGCCTAAAGAAATGATTTCCCTAATAAAGCAAATGAAACCTTATGCAACAGTTCCGTTGTTAGCCAAACCCAATGCAGGATTACCAAGGTTTATTGATGGACAAACTGTTTTCTCCATGAAACAAGAGGAGTTTGCCCAGTGTGCTAGTCAATTGATTAAAGCAGGCGTTAATATTGTTGGAGGATGCTGTGGAACAACTCCATCCTATATTTCAATGATGAGTAGTAAATTAAAAACAAGTAAGCCTATACCACCAAAAACAAAACAGGGTTCTGTAATAACATCTGCTAGGGATACTTTATGGATTGGAAAGAATCAGCCTCTACAGGTGATTGGTGAACGAATTAATCCAACGGGTAAAAAGAAACTACAGGAACAATTGAGGCAAGGACAATTGGATCTTCTGCGAAAATTTGCTTTGGAACAAGTAGCACAAGGGGCAACCATTTTAGATGTAAATTTAGGAATGAGCAACATTGATGAGGTAGCGATGATGAAACAAGCTATTAATTTATTAGCTAATATAGTTCAGGTACCTCTATGCATTGACTCATCTAGCCCGGAAGTTATAGAGGCAGCCCTTCGTATATATCCGGGGAGAGCATTACTTAATTCCATATCTCTGGAAACAGAAAAAATAGGCAAACTCTTACCTATTGCAGCAAAATATGGTGCCATGTTCATTTTGCTCCCTGTTAGTGATATAGGAATTCCTTCTACATGGGAAGAAAAGAAAAAGATTATTGAAGAAATTTACCAACGTGCAGAAGTTTATGGATACGAGAAGGAAGACTTCTTAATTGATGGACTGGTTATGGCTTTATCTGCCCATCCATCAGCGGCTATAGAGGTTTTTGAAACCATTGAATGGAGTCAAAAAGAATTTGGTTCTAATACAACCATAGGTTTATCTAATATTTCCTTTGGTTTACCAGAGCGGCAATGGATCAATACCGCATTTTTATGTATGGCTATGGAGAAGGGATTAACAACAGCTATTGCCAACCCAGCTAATGAAATTTTTATGAATCTAAAAAAGGCAGGAGAAGTACTTCTGGGGAAAGATGAAAATAGTAAAGGATATGTAAAATATTTTGGGAGTAAAGTAAAACAAGAAAGTCCTATCGTATTATCTACAGATAATGAAAAAGGAATTGGAGAGCAAATTTATCAAGGAGTATTGGAAGGGGAAAAGGATAGAATTATTTCACTTCTTGATAAGGCCATAAAAAAAGGAATGAAACCTAAAAATATTGTTGAAGAATATTTAATCCCTGGGATTACAAAAGTAGGAGAATTATTTGAAGAACAAATATATTTTCTTCCTCAGCTTATCATGAGTGGAGAAACGATGAAAGAGGCTTTCGCTTATTTAGAACCTTTGCTACAAGAAGATTCAGTAGAAGGATATGAGAAGCCGAAAGTGATTCTCGCCACCGTTCAAGGGGATATTCATGATATTGGAAAGAATATTGTGGGTCTAATGCTACAAAATCATGGCTTTGATGTTATTGATCTTGGGAAAGATGTGAAAGATGACGTGATTTTAAATAGCTTAAAGGAAACGAAGGCACCCCTCCTTGGATTATCTGCTTTAATGACTACTACCATGGTACACATGGAAACTGTCATTGATAAAATTAAAGAAGAAAACATCAATTGTAAAGTCATGGTTGGTGGTGCTGTTGTTACAGAAGCATATGCACAATCCATTGGTGCAGATGGATATTCTAAAGACGCTAATGATGCAGTCAGGTTAGCAAAAAGGTTAGTGGGGATGGATCAGTCCTAGCTCAGGAGAAAGCACCTTTTTATCTATATTGCATATCATAAGGTATAAATAGAGAGCTAGTATGATCGTCAATTCTGATCTATCCCTTTGTATCGCGGGATCAGAATTTTTATATAAAGCAGGAAGTTATTAATGACTTCCTGCCTTTTATTTTGAACTAGAAAAGTTCACCTTGCTTGCAAGGTGCCAAGTCTTCTTAGTTCATTTAAAAAACGTGTTTTTTGCACTTTTTATTTTCTTAAATCAGAATAAGGTAAAAACTAGATTTAAGAAGTGATTTTAGTATTACATAATAGTAGAAATATTAGTCACTTCTACTCGATCATCCCCATCAATAAAATTGATAACTTTATCCATTATTTGATCACAGTGTGCAGCTGCATTGCTTACGCAAGCAATAGCAATGGTAGCTTTATTCCAGAGGCTTAGATTATCTGTTTCGCAGATGCTTACATTAAATCTGTTTTTAATCTTTTCAATTAAACTTCGAACAACACTTCTTTTGTCCTTTAAAGAATAGGCATTAAAAATAAATAACTGAACTTCAATGGCTTTAATAATCAATTCAAACACCTCACCTTAAAGTTATAAATTACCACCTTATGATTATATACTAGATATAGAGGGAATAAAAGAAAGATAAAATATTGAATAATTGTTATGTAAATTATTTTATTTTAGAAGCAAACATAAGGTTTAAACAAAAATGATATAAAAACAAGGGTGAAAAACATTATATTAACTAAAAATATAAAATGTTTTTTGAAAAAACAGGTAGACAGAGGGACAAATGTTTTATATAATGGAGGAAGTTAAGTGTATGTTGTGCAGTATTAACAAACAAGAGGGGTGAAAAGGGTGAAGGTTTTAATTGCTCCGGATTCATTCAAAGAGAGTTTATCAGCACAAGAATTTTGCGATGCGGCAGAAAGAGCTATTTTACGTATATATTCTAAAGCAGATATTATGAAGATTCCTATGGCTGATGGTGGGGAAGGGACAGTAGATGCATTGGTTCTAAATACAGGGGGTAAGATTTTATATCAAGAAGTTACAGGGCCATTAGGGAATAAGACAACAGCTTCTTTTGGGATATTAGGAGATGGTATTACGGCGGTTATCGAAATGGCTACTGCTTCAGGATTACCACTGGTGCCGCTTAAAAAGAGAAATCCTATGCATACGACAACTTACGGAACGGGGGAATTGATTCGATCTGCTCTTGATCATGGGTGTACTCGATTGATTTTAGGAATTGGTGGCAGCGCTACTAATGATGGAGGTGCAGGTATGCTCCAAGCATTAGGATACGAACTATTAAATTCAAGAGGGGAACCTATTGTTTTTGGGGCACATGGATTGTTGGAACTTGAATACATAAATGGATATAATAAGGATAATAGACTTGAGGGTGTAGAAATTAAGGTGGCTTGTGATGTGGATAATCCCTTATATGGTCCTAAAGGAGCGGCCTATGTTTATGCCCCCCAAAAGGGTGCGACAGAAGATATGCTTCCTCTTTTAGATGAAGGACTTCGAAGGTTTGCTTACTTAATCCAAAAATTTTTAGGTAAAGACATTGCCCAAATTCCTGGAGCAGGGGCTGCTGGAGGATTGGGAGCCGGATTATTAGCCTTTCTAAATGGGCATTTAGAATCAGGTTTTACGATTATTCAAAAAGAAATTGGATTAGAGAAAATTTTTCATACTCATAGATTTGATTTGGTTATTACAGGAGAAGGTCAGATGAATTATCAAACGATGTATGGAAAATTACCTATAGGAATTGCAAAATTAGCTAAAAGATATAACATACCAGTGATTGCTTTTGTAGGTAGTATTGGAGAAGGAGCGGAAGAGGTATATGAAGGAGGTATTGATAGCATACTCAGTATTGCGGATGGACCTATGACTTTGGACTATGCTATGGCAAATGCATCTTTTCTTTTAGAAAAAGCAGTAGAACGATTGATGAGAGCCTTATTTGCATATTTTAAGTGAAACTTAACTCGGTTGGAATTTTTCAGCGGAGTTTTAGTTAGAATTATTCAAGAGTTTTATATCTCAAATAAGGGGCATTGAACGCTTGAATAAAAATTATAATAAGGGGGAAATGATAATGGTTCAAGGTCCAATATTATTAGTAATTTTATTAGTAGGTATTCTCTTTATTGTAGTAGCTACATCGAAATTTAAATTACACCCATTTATTTCATTATTGGTCGCTGCTTATGGGATTGCTTTTGCTGCAGGAATGAAAGTCACAGAGATCGGAGATGTAATTAGTCAAGGGTTTGGAGGAATTTTAACAGGAATTGGGATTGTTATCATTTTAGGCACTATTATTGGAACGATTTTAGAAAAATCAGGAGCCGCCGTTACGATGGCGGATACGGTCTTAAAAGTTGTTGGAGAAAAACGTCCAGGTTTAGCTATGAGCATCATAGGTTATATCGTATCTATTCCTGTTTTTTGTGATTCGGGATTTGTTATTTTATCTTCTCTTAAAAAATCATTAGCCAAGAGAAGTAAAGTGTCAGCAGTTATGATGTCTGTAGCTTTAGCAACGGGCTTATATGCTACGCATACACTAGTGCCGCCTACCCCAGGCCCTATTGCAGCAGCAGGTAATCTAGGTTTGGAAAATAATTTAGGTTTAGTGATTTTAGTCGGTTTACTTGTTGCTATTGTACCCACTATAGCGGGATATATCTGGGCTACTATAGCGGGGAAAAAATATCAGTCAGCAGAAGATTTAGAAATACTTGAAGTGGAGGAAGTGGAAATAAGCAAAAAAGATATTGTATTACCTAGTGCATGGAAAGCATTTGCACCTATATTTGTTCCTATTTTATTAATTACTTTAGGCTCTGTGGCTGCTTTTCCTACAAAACCTTTTGGAGAAGGTGGACTTTTTACAGCCTTTGCTTTTGTAGGAAAGCCCATTAATGCTTTATTTATTGGTTTTCTATTTTCTTTACTGCTTCTACCTAAATGGAATGAGGAGACATTATCTGGCTGGATAGGGCAAGGTTTAAAAGATGCAGCTATTATTATTATGATTACAGGGGCGGGAGGGGCCTTAGGAAAAGTATTGAGTTCTACACCTATTGGTGATTATTTAGGAACGACATTAGCTAGCTGGAATATAGGGATTTTATTACCATTTATTATTGCTGCTGCCTTAAAGACGGCTCAAGGATCTTCCACAGTAGCTCTTGTTACCACATCTACTTTAGTAGCGCCTTTGTTACCTGCTTTAGGGCTTGCTTCTGTATTTGGAGGAGTACTCACTGTAATGGCTATTGGAGCAGGGGCCATGACGGTGTCTCATGCAAATGATAGCTATTTTTGGGTAGTAGCAGAATTTAGTGGGATGGATGTTAGCACAGCTTATAAGTCCCAAACAATGGGTACACTTATTCAAGGAATTTCTACAATTATTGTAGTTGCAATCCTCGCCTTGATTTTCTTATAAAATAATTAGTAGAATTAACGAAGAAAAAATTGACTTAAATAAATCTATATGTTATTTTTAAAGCTCTAACAGTGGTCTTATTTAATTAAAAAGGCTGCTGTTAGAGTTTTTGAATTTGAACCAGAAAAGTTTGCCTTGTTTGCAAGGGACCAAACTTTCTAGTTTATTTGAAAATCTGCGGTTTTTATGCTTTTCTTGCACATACATAAGGGAGGGTTAAGTATGAGTGATAAATTATATTTTTCAAAAATACATTCGCATGCAGTGATACCTAGTCGAAGAGAAGAAGATGGCTGCTACGATATCTACGCTTGCTTTGAGGAAGATTACATAGAAATTGCTCCTCATACAATTAAATTGATTCCAACTGGAATAGCGAGTGCTTTTAGTGATCGGTATAGGGTAGGGATACGGGAACGAGGTTCAACAGGTACGAAGGGATTGGCTTGCCGGGCGGGACAGATAGATTCGGGTTACCGTGGTGAATGGTTTGTTCCCGTTAACAATACAACGAATAAAATGATAGTAATTGCAAAAAAAGAATATATAGATAGTAATTCTTTTTTAGTTACAAGTGAGTGGATTACCCTTTATCCCTATGAAAAGGCTATTTGTCAGGCTGCTTTAGAAGAGGTACCCAAAATCAATATTGTTGAAATTTCATATGAAAAACTAAAAGGAATAGAATCAGAAAGAGGCCAAGGATATCTTGGTAGTTCTGGAAAGTGAAATAATGCTAAAAATCAGCTCTCATTAAATAGGAGCTGATTTTTTATTGGAACAATATCCTCTCTTATCAAATGTATAGATATTCAATACTTAGCTATTGCCTTTTTTAAATATATATGCATGTTAAAAAACTCCAATTATCGACGTGTATACCTATAATGAAATTTAATTAAGAGATTAAGATGTCTTAGTATCAATTGAAAACATGTGATAGACTTATTTGGAGTATATTGGTTCGATCAATGTAAAAGATTTTTTAAAAGTTGAAAATAATAATAAAAAGAATACATAATTATTCTTGTTTTAAAAATAAATATACATATTCTTAAAAAAGTGTTGATAAAAATGCACAACAAGTGTATAATTATAAAAAATAAAAAAGTCAGACTATAAAAAAGAAGGTGGTAAGTATGATTAAAACAGCTATTATTGGTGCTACTGGATATGTGGGGGAAGAATTGATTCGTATATTATTACAACATCCTAAGGTCCATGTTAAGATTGCTACATCCCAATCTTATGTAGGTCAATCCCTGGATTCTATTTATGGGCATTTTAGAGAAAAATGTTCTTTAATTTGTGAAGATGAAGATTGGGAAAAGATTGCAGATGAGGTAGATGTGCTTTTTTTAGCATTGCCTCATGGGTTGGCCTCTTATAAAGTTACGGATGCCTTATTAAAAAAAGCCAAGGTTATTGATCTAGGGGCAGATTACCGCTTAAAAGATGTAAGTATCTATGAAGATTGGTATAAGACAGAACATGGTACTCCTCATCTAATAAAAAAGAGTGTTTACGGGTTGTGTGAATGGGAAAGAGAGGCAATTAAAAAGGCGAATTTAATAGCAAATCCAGGATGCTATACTACCTGTAGTATTCTTAGCTTAGCACCTCTGATAAAAGAAGATTTGATTCAAGAAGAATCTATTATCATTGATGCTAAATCAGGTGTAACAGGAGCAGGTAGATCTCTTAGCATTGGAACACATTTTACAGAATGTAATGAATCCATAAAAGCATATCAAATTGCTGTTCACCGCCATACCCCAGAAATTGAAGAGCAGTTAGGGAAAGTTGGGGGAAAAGCCATTCAATTAACATTTATACCTCATTTGATTCCTATGAATCGAGGGATTTTAACAACAGCTTATGCTTCTATAAAACCAGGAGTTACAAAAGAGCAGGTCCAAGTTGCTTATGAAAAATATTATAAAGACGAAGGATTTATCCGTTTACTGCCAGAAGGAATCTACCCAGAAACAAAATGGGTAAAAGGATCAAATTATTGTGACATTGGATTTTCACTAGATCAGAGAACGGGGCGAATTGTTATTATTGGAGCTATCGATAATTTAATTAAAGGAGCGGCAGGTCAAGCAGTACAAAATATGAACTTGATATTTGGTCTACCGGAGACCATGGGGCTAGAAACAGTTCCTATATTTCCTATCTAAATCTTATATATAAGGGGGCATAAATGTGAAAGTAATTATAGGGGGTGTGACTGTTCCGTTGGGTTTTCAAGCAGCGGGGCATCACATTGGAATTAAAAAGGTGAAAAAAGATCTATCTATTGTATATAGTGAAAAGCCTGCTCATATGGCTGGGGTTTTCACGACTAATGTCGTAAAAGCAGCACCTGTTTTATGGGGAAAAGAAATTTTGAAGAATCAAGAAACAGTTCAAGCTATTGTTGTTAATAGTGGGAATGCTAATGCCTGTACTGGAGATCAAGGTTTACGAGATACAGAAACCATGGCAATGGCAACTGCAGATTGTTTAGGTTTAGAGCCGAAAAAAGTGTTAGTGGCTTCTACGGGAGTTATTGGGGTTCCTTTGCCTATAGATAAAATTTGCAATGGAATTAAAAAAACGGTCACTATGCTTTCGGCTTCCTTAGAAAGTGGAACTACTGCAGCAGAAGGAATTATGACAACGGATACTTTTTCTAAAGAAATAGCCGTTGAGTTTAATATTGGAGAAAAAATCATTCGAATAGGGGGCATGGCCAAGGGCTCAGGTATGATTCATCCAAATATGGCTACGATGCTTTCCTTTATAACAACAGATGTAGATATTTCGCAGAATCTATTACAGAAGGCTTTACAAGAAAGTGTAGAAGATTCCTACCATATGATTTCTGTAGATGGAGATACAAGTACCAATGATATGGTGGTGGTTTTAGCTAATGGTTTAGCCCAAAATAAAACAATTAAAGAAGGAACTAAAGAGTATATTCTATTTAAAGAAGCTCTTCAATTTGTTAATACCTACCTAGCTAAGCGAATTGTTCAGGATGGAGAAGGAGCTACAAAGTTTTTGGAGGTGGAAGTTAGCGGAACCAAAACAAAAAAAGAGGCTCAACAACTCATTAAAACCATTCTCACATCCAGTTTAGTAAAGACAGCTTTCTTTGGAGAAGACGCCAATTGGGGAAGAATTTTAGCAGCTATGGGCTATTCGGGAATTCTCTTTGATCCACAAGGAGTAAGTATTTCTTTGAAGAGTAGAATGGGAGAAATAATTGTCATGCAACAAGGAAATCCTATTATTTTTGATGAAATAAAGGCTAAAGAAATTTTACAAGAAAAAGAGATTCAGATTTACATTTCTTTAGAACATGGAAGGCAAAAGGCAGTGGGTTGGGGATGCGATTTAACTTATGACTATGTCAAAATCAATGGAGATTATCGAACATGAACGAGGAGGGATTTTTCTTGGAACAACTAATAAATAAAGCAAAAACATTAGTAGAAGCGCTTCCTTATATTAAAGAATTTGCAAAAAGTATGATTATTATTAAATATGGTGGAAGTGCTATGTTAGATGAAAAAATTCAAAATTCCATTATACAAGACATTGCTCTTATGAAAGTTGTTGGTTTTCGCCCTGTTGTTGTTCATGGTGGAGGACCTAAAATTAATGAAACGTTGAATAAAATGAATAAGGTTTCTCAGTTTGTTAAAGGGTTACGTGTCACTGATCAAGAAACAATGGAAGTTGTAGAGATGGTTCTATCTGGGCAGATTAATAAAGATATTGTACAGAGATTAGAGAATGCAGGTGTTCATGCTGTTGGCCTTTCCGGTAAAGATGGTAATACATTGCAAGCTAATAAGCTTTATATTGATGGAGAAGATATTGGGTTTGTAGGAGAAGTAAAAAAAATTGAAACAGCCTTACTGAAAACTCTTATTGAAGATGATTTTATTCCGGTGATAGCACCTATTGGTACAGATACGAAAGGAAATACTTATAATATCAATGCGGATTATGCAGCTCTTGCTATCGCTAGTGCTTTACAGGCCCGCAAGCTAATTTTTTTAACAGATGTGGAAGGTGTTCTTGCTGATGTGTCAGATGGAAATTCTTTGATATCTAAACTTTATACAGATGAAGTGGAAGACTATATCCAGCAAGGGGTCATCTCAGGTGGTATGATTCCGAAAGTTCAATCTTGCGTAGAAGCCATTGAGAACGGGGTTGAACAAGTCCATATTCTAGATGGGCGGGTGGAGCATAGTTTGTTATTAGAGATTTTTACTCAAAAGGGAATCGGTACTTTAATTGAGAAAAGGAGGGGTTTTAATGCAAAAATGGATTGAGCGAGGAAAAAGTGTAAGGATGAACACCTACAGTTCCTTTCCCATTGTCCTTGAAAGAGGAGAAGGAGTTTATCTTTGGGATATAGAAGGTAAAAAATATATTGACTTTACAGCAGGGATTGCTGTAAACGCTTTAGGATATGGGCATCCTGATTATATAACTGCTCTTACTACGCAACTAAAAAACTTATCTCATTGCTCTAATTTATATTGGAATAAGCCTGCTATTGAAGTTGCAGAAATTCTTGTTCAGCAGACTTGCTTTGATCAAGTTTTTTTCTCGAATAGTGGAGCAGAGGCTATTGAGGGGGCTTTAAAATTGAGCCGAAAATATGGGAGAAAGAAAAAGGGGGAGAATGCTTTTCATATTATTAGTATGGAACAATCTTTCCATGGGCGGACATTGGGTGCTATCACAGCTACAGGGCAGCCTAAATACCAAAAAGACTTCACGCCTCTTGTGCCAGGAATTGAGCATATATCCTTCAATGATTTAAAAGCACTTAAAGAAGCGATTACTCCAGATACTTGTGCTGTTTTGTTAGAACCTGTTCAAGGGGAGAGTGGTATCAAACCTGCAGATAAAAAGTATTTACAAGAAGTTCGAGAGCTTTGTACTAAGAATAATATTTTACTTGTGTTTGACGAAGTACAAACAGGTATTGGTCGCACAGGACATTTGTTTGCCTACGAATGGTATGGTGTTGAGCCAGACATTATAGCTGTAGCTAAGGGATTGGGGGGAGGTGTTCCTATTGGTGCCATTTTAGCTAAACAATTTGTTGCTGATTGTTTTTTCCCTGGTGATCATGCTTCTACCTTTGGTGGGAATCCTTTCGTCTGTTCAGCTGCCAAGGTCGTGTTGCAACAATTACTAAAAGAAGGATTATTAGATCAGGTGAAAGAAACAAGTTGTTATTTAGAAGAACGACTTGTAGAATTGCAAAAAAAATATGATTTTATTCAAGAAGTACGGGGCATAGGACTTATGAAGGGGATAGAATTTACTATATCTATAGGAGAAGTTATTGAGAAATGCATAGAAAAGGGACTATTACTTGTAGGAGCAGGGGTTAACGTCATTCGTTTTGTCCCACCTTTAATTATTTCGAAAGAAGAAATAGATAAGGGCATTGCAATATTGGATGAAGTTTTGAGAGAGAGATAGAGGGGGAAAAGGATGTCGAAAGATATAAAAATAAAAAAAGTATTAGTTCTAGGCTCTGGGCCTATTATCATAGGGCAAGGAGCTGAATTTGATTATGCTGGAACCCAAGCTTGTAAAGCTCTAAAGGAAGAAGGCATTACCGTTGTATTGATTAACAGTAATCCAGCTACTATTATGACAGATACAACGGTGGCTGATCGGGTTTATATCCAGCCTATGACTGTAGATACAGTAAGAACAGTGTTAGAGCAAGAGCAACCAGATGGTATTTTAGCTACTTTAGGTGGGCAAACTGCATTAAATTTAGCTGTTCAATTAGTAGAAAAAGGAATACTAGAAGAGTATGGAGTTTCTTTATTAGGAACAGATATCAATGGAATTCAAATGGCTGAAGATCGAGAAAAATTTAAACAATTAATGACAGAGATTCAAGAACCTATTCCAGAAAGCACCATCGTTAGTAGTGTTGCAGCAGGAATTTGTTTTGCGGAGAAGATAGGTTTTCCTATTATTGTACGGCCTGCTTATACTTTGGGAGGGACAGGAGGGGGGATGGCTCAAGATATAGATAGCTTAAAAGGATTACTACATACTGGGCTTATGCATAGTCCCATTCATCAGGTATTAGTAGAGAAGAGTGTTGCAGGTTGGCGAGAACTTGAATTTGAAGTGGTTCGCGATGCGAAGGACAATGTATTAATCATTTGTAGCATGGAAAATATGGATCCTGTTGGAATACATACAGGAGATAGTATTGTTGTTGCACCTTGTCAAACCCTCAATGAACAAGAATATCAGATGTTGGAAAGTTCGGCTTTTAAAATTGTTCGTGCCCTTGGAATTGAAGGAGGGTGTAATGTTCAATATGCTCTCCATCCTAATAGCGGAGAGTATATTGTTATTGAAGTGAACCCACGGGTTAGCCGCTCTTCTGCCTTGGCTTCGAAAGCTACAGGTTATCCTATTGCAAAAGTGACTACTAAAATTGCTTTAGGTTTAGAGTTAAATGAAATTGGCTCTTTTCAATTAAAAATGGATTATGTGATTACCAAGATACCAAAATGGCCTTTTGATAAATTTGCTTATGGAGATCGATATCTCGGCACCCAAATGAAAGCTACAGGCGAAGTGATGGCTATTGACCGTATTTTTGAAAGCTCTTTTTTAAAAGCAGTTATTTCCTTAGAAGGAACCCATACAGGTCTGCGTAAAAAAGAATTTTCAAACCTTACAAAAGATGAATTACAGGAACGTTTAGCCTTTTGTGATGATCAACGGTTTTTTGTTATTGCCCAAGCATTGCGCGCTAATATTAGTATTGACATCATTGCGGAGATTACAAAAATCCACCCATGGTTTTTACAAAAAGTAGATAATATCGTTAAAATTGAGCAAAGATTAGAAAAAGAATCTTTAACCGTTGAGTTATTAAAAAAAGCTGAAAAAATGGGTTTTACTGATATTGAAATCCAGGATTTATCGGGAAGAGATGCTGTGGCCATTGATACGTTAAGGCGAGCTCACCATATCTACCCCGTATATAAGAGGATTGACAATTGGATAGACTCATCAGGCCAGAAAACACCTTATTATTATTCTACTTATGATAAAGTGGATGAAAATAAGATTAGTAAAAAAGAAAAAGTAGTTGTGATTGGGTCTGGGCCCATCCGAATTGGGCAGGGGATTGAATTTGATTATTGCTCTGTTCATGCTATTAAAGCACTGAAGAAAGCAGGCTGTGAAGCCATTATGATCAACAATAATCCTGAAACTGTGAGCACAGATTTTGATATTGCAGATAAGTTATATTTTGAACCTTTATATATTGAAGACGTTTATAATGTAATCCGAAAAGAAATGCCTAAAGGTGTCATTGTACAGTTTGGAGGTCAAACATCTATTGATCTAGCTCCTAAGTTAGTGCAACGTGGTGTTCAGATCCTAGGTACATCTATGGAATCTATTGATGCTGCCGAAGATAGGAAACGCTTTGAAGGTTTGCTCCAAGAATTGGGAATTTACCAACCTAAAGGAAGTACTGCCATGACTTTTGAAGAAGGGATTGACATTGCTAATAAAATTGGTTATCCAGTTCTAGTTCGCCCCTCATATGTCATTGGTGGTAGGGCTATGCAGGTAGTTTATACGGAGGCAGAGCTGCGAAGCTATATGAAAGAAGCAACGGAAGCGGCTCAAGGACATGGAGTACTTATTGATGAATATATAGAAGGTATCGAAGTGGAAGTAGATGCTATTTCTGATGGAAAAGAAGTTTTAATTCCTGGTATTATGGAGCATATAGAGAGAACGGGAGTTCATTCTGGAGATAGCATTGGGATCTATCCACCAAGAAGATTATCAAATTGTATTATTGATGAACTTGTTGAAAATACAAAAAAAATTGCAGAAGCTCTAGAAATTATAGGGCTTATGAATATTCAGTTTGTTGTTAAGAATGATAAAGCATATGTTATAGAAGTGAATCCTAGAGCTTCCAGAACAGTCCCTATTTTGAGTAAAATCACCGATGTACCTATGGTGGAGATTGCAGTTCGAGTCATATTAGGAGAAACCTTAGAAGAGCAGGGGTATGGTATAGGGTTGTTACCTCCTATTTCATTTGCGGCAGTGAAAGTTCCTGTATTTTCTTTTCAAAAATTATTCAATGTAGATGTGGCTTTAACTCCTGAAATGAAATCTACAGGAGAAGTATTAGGGATAGACACTTCTTATGAGAAAGCTTTGGTTAAAGGTTTTCAAGGGGCAGGTTATTCTTTTCCATCGCCAGGGAAAGTGTTTGTTTCTGTCAATTCAAAGACTTATTATGAAATTTTGACTTATATACAAGAACTTCATAAATTTGGATTTACCTTCCTAGCCACTGAAGGAACAGGAATGTTTTTGAAAAAACAGGGAATAGACGTTGAGATTATTAATAAAAAATATAGTGCTCTTATTCAAGAAAAAATGAGAGATAAGGAGGTATGTATGGTCTTAAATATTCCTACTTTAGGAAAAGACCCAAAAAGGAAAGGGTTTCAAATTCGTTATTGGGCTCAGCAGTATAGAATCCCTTGTTTTACATCTTTGGATACAGCTATGGCTTATTTTTTGGCATGGAAAGAGGTTCAAGGTGGCCTTAATTTAAGTTATAAACCTTTATAGATATCCATGCTGAAAATCAAAATTTCGCAAGATGCATATCTATATTCATAATCCAATCTATTACAGATTATATATAGCACGCTTAGTGGCTAATTTGCCTTAGCGGTTTTGAGGTTGTGTATCTATAAAAGAACATGAAATGAAATTAAGTTATATAAAACATTCTAGTTTTAAAATATTCAGATTATGATTGACGATAAGAGGATAACTGGTATATAATAAAAGATAAAATTATATTTACATATAAAAAAGAATGGGGAGAGGTATAGTGAAACGTGTTTATAATTTTTCAGCAGGTCCTTCTGTGCTGCCAGAAAGTGTACTAAAACAAGCCCAAGAAGAGCTGATCTGCTACCATGATACAGGCATGTCTGTTATGGAAATGAGTCATCGATCAAAAGATTATGAAAAAATTATAGGAGAAGCAGAAGAACTTTTGAGAGAACTCATGGAAATTCCTTCAAACTATAAAGTACTATTTTTACAGGGAGGTGCCTCAAGCCAATTTGCTATGGTACCTTTGAACTTATTTCGAGGAAGTAAAAAAGCAGATTTTGTAAATACAGGTATGTGGTCTAAAAAAGCAATCCAAGAAGCAAAAAGATATGGAGAAATTCGTGTTGTGGCATCTTCTGAGGATCAAACCTTTAACTATATTCCTGAATTAAATTCAGCAGATTTTGATAAAGAGGCAGACTATTTCCATATTACAACCAATAACACTATCTATGGAACCAAATTCACTGATTTACCAGATACGGGGGATGTACCCTTGGTTGCTGATATGTCATCAAATATTCTTTCTGAGCCTTATGATGTATCAAAATTTGGAATCATTTATGCCGGTGCTCAAAAGAATATGGGACCAGCAGGTTTAACCGTTGTTATTATAAGAGAAGATCTGATTGGACATGCCATGGATATTACGCCTACTATGTTTAATTATAAAATTCATGCAGAAAATGATTCTATGTATAATACGCCACCAACTTATAGTATTTACATTGCAAAACTTGTATTCCAATGGATTAAAGATCAGGGTGGTATCAAAATCATAGCTCAGAAAAACTATGAAAAAGCCAATCTGTTATATCAATACTTAGATCAATCTGCTTTATTTAAAGGTACTGTTGTACCAAAAGATCGATCCTTAATGAATATTCCTTTTGTCCTTCCGACAGAGGAACTTAATGCTACCTTTATTAAAAAAGCGGCAGAAAGAGGTTTTGTGAATTTAAAGGGGCATCGAAGTGTAGGGGGAATGCGTGCTAGTATTTACAATGCTATGCCAGTAGAAGGGGTTCAAGCCCTTGTTGATTTCATGTCAGAATTTGAAAAAGAACATACCAAGTAAATAGGGGGAAAATCATGTATACGATTCAAATGCTTAATCCAATTTCTAAACAGGGGCTGGATTTATTACCAGAAAATAAATATAGTATACAAACAGAAGTAAAAGATCCAGATGGTATTTTAGTAAGAAGTTATAAAATGCATGATATGGATTTATGTTGTTCATTAAAAGCCATTGCTCGGGCAGGGGCTGGTGTCAACAATATTCCTGTTGAAGAGTGCTCTAAAAAAGGAATTGTTGTATTTAATACTCCAGGGGCTAATGCCAACGCAGTAAAAGAATTAGTAATTGCAGGCCTCTTATTATCTTCTAGAAAAATAGTCGATGGTATTCAGTGGGCTAAAACCCTGGTTGGGGAAGGTGCTGCTGTGCCCAAAAAGGTAGAGGAAGGTAAAGGGGCTTTCGTAGGACCGGAACTCCAGGGTAAAAAGATTGGAATTATTGGTTTGGGAGCTATAGGGGTTTTAGTAGCCAATGCAGCACATGCTTTAGGTATGGAGGTAATTGGGTATGATCCCTATATTTCTGTTCAGGCTGCTTGGGGGCTTTCAAGAGGTGTAGGTAAAGCAGAAAGCATGGAAAGTTTATTGCAAGAATCAGATTATATCAGTCTTCATATTCCTTTACTAGAAGATACTAAAGGATTTTTAGGCGAAGAACAATTTGCTATCATGAAACAAGGAGTAAGAGTGTTAAACTTCTCCAGAGGAGAACTAGTTAATACTTCAGCCCTAAAAGATGCTATTGATCGAAAGATTGTTGCAAATTATACGACAGATTTTCCTGATGAAGCTTTATTACAGATGGATAAAGTTATTTGTATTCCTCATTTAGGTGCATCAACACCAGAATCGGAAGAAAATTGTGCTGTTATGGCCGTAACGGAGCTTAAGGAGTACCTAGAAAATGGGAATATTAGAAATTCAGTAAATTATCCAGATTGTGTAATGCCAAGGCGAGGAGTTCCTTATCGCTTAGCTGTCAATCATCAGAATATACCTAATATGGTGGGTCAAATCACCTCCTTATTGGCTAAGTATCATATTAATATTGAGGATATGCTTAACCGAAGTAAAAAGGATTATGCATACACATTGATTGATATCTCTAATGAGCCTACTGTAGAAATAGTAGAAAAAATTCAAGCCATTGTAGGTGTTAGTAAGGTACGTATATTATAAAAAAATAATGGAATGGAGGAAAGTGGATGGCTATATTAAAACCTTTTCTGGCATTTCGCCCTACGCCTGCTCTTGTTGATCAAGTAGCAGCCTTGCCTTATGATGTAATGGATCGATGGGAAGCAAAAGAAATGGCTAAGGGTAATCCATATTCGTTTTTACATGTAGATAAAGCTGAAATTAATTTTTCAGATCTTGTAGATCCTTATGATCCAAAAATATATCAGAAAGCTAAAGATCAATTATATCAAATGATTGAAGATGGGGTATACGAGCAGGACTTAACTAGTTCACTATATATTTATCGTTTGACTATGGATGGTAGATCTCAAACTGGGTTAGTTGGTTGCGTACCCATTGATGACTATTTGAATAATAAGATTAAAAAGCATGAACTTACTCGGGCTGATAAAGAACAAGATCGAATACGTCACGTTGATACATGTAATGCCCAAACGGGACCTATTTTTTTAACTTATCCTCAGCAAGATCTAATTGATATATTGGTAGAAAAGAGCGTAAAGAAGCAAGAGCCTGTTTATAATTTTATATCTTCTGACGGAGTGAGACATGAAGTATGGCATATCTCGGAACAAGAAGATATTACTCAGTTACAAGAAGAGTTTTTGAAGGTTCCTAATTTATATATTGCTGATGGACACCATAGGGCTGCATCGGCAGTGCAAGTAGGTATTCAAAGAAGGCGAGAAAACCCTAATTATACTGGTGAGGAAGAATATAATTTCTTTTTAGGTGTACTTTTTCCTCACAATCAATTGAAAATTTTAGATTATAATCGGGTCGTTAAAGATTTAAATGGATTGACAGAACAAGAATTTATTAAGTTTGTAGAAGATGTTTTTAACGTGAAAAAGTGGGAAGAAACATCCCCCTATCAACCAACACGTCCTCATACCTTTGGCATGTATTTAAAAGATAGTTGGTATGTATTAGAAGCAAAAGATAGGCTGATTGATTCAACTGACCCTGTGGCGAGTTTAGATGTATCTGTTTTGCAGCAATATTTATTAGGACCAATTTTAGGCATACAAGATCCAAGAACAGATGAACGTATTGATTTTATTGGAGGTATTCGTGGATTAGAGGAATTAGAAAGAAGAGTTAAGCAAGATATGACGGTAGCTTTTTCTCTATACCCAACAAGTATTGAAGAATTGATTCAAGTAGCTGATGCAGATCAATTAATGCCTCCAAAATCAACTTGGTTTGAGCCAAAGCTACGGAGTGGTATTTTTGTTCATGTACTGGATGAATAAGAGAGAAATAAACTTATTTTCTAACCACTGTAAAAAGCAATTTAAATATACAAGTTTATAACGATAAGTTGGATTGAATTAGGTTGGGTATAAAGGCATATAGGAATATGATGCTTTTCTGTATCCTTACCTTCTTAGCTTTTATAAAGTGTTTTATTAAATAGTGATAGTAATAAGAGTGGTTCTGCCACTCTTATTTGCGTAGAGAAATAAAATAGTTCAATATATATTTAAGAGTTATCTGATTTCAAGGTTTCCAAATGGTGTATATGTATGATAAAATTAATAAAGCTTAGAAGTAAGAGTTTTTACAGGGGGGATATGAATGCTAACTCATAAGGGAACAGTTCCTATTACAACGGTACGTTTAACCTTAAAAAAGTTTGAGCGAGATCATATACATGATATGTTTCGAAACTGGGCCAATGACGATGAAGTAACTAAATATTTAACTTGGCCAACGCATAAAAATATGGCTATTACACAAA
>JAAZLH010000118.1 GCA_012799415.1 Candidatus Epulonipiscium sp.
AGTGTAGCCCCTACCACTGTTACTGTTACTAACAACAAGTATTGCAGTGTAAAAGCATCTATTACTTGCTGTAAATTGGTGTAGGCGACACCTATTCCAACTAACAATACTCCCGTTAAATTAGTCATGATAAACTGGAACCACTGAAAAGCACCAGCCTCATATTCCTTTGGCATTATTCCTAATGCCTTAACTACTGCTACAGTAAGAATCATCCAAGCATAGGAGTGCACTTGTGGAATGAGTTTACCTAAAATTGAACCAAAGATGAAAAAAGATACTGCAAGCAATAAACCGCTACCCATTAATGCGAAACTAAACTCTATTTTTTCCTCCCTTTCCTCTTCTTTAGCATTTGAATCTTCCTCTATATCCATTAATTTACCATTACCTGTTAAACTAGGCTTTATTTTACCAATCCTATCTAGTACCCCTGCTATTACAATAGCTAAAGCATTTCCTAGGGCAACTGCGGGTACCATAACTGAAAGCATATCTGCTGGATCTACTCCTAAGTTACCACCAAATATATTGGCTAATGGTACAGCACCTGCACCCATTCCTCCACCCATAATAGGAATTCCAATATAAAGTATTGCTTTTTTTGCACCAAATCCAATTAATGCTCCTGTTAATCCTACTAATCCTAAAGCTGCTATTACACCGCCAATAATAGCCGGTAGATATCTTATAGAAGCTTTTATTAATAATTTTCTATTCATTCCTAGGATACTACCTGTAATTAATGCCGCTATATAAAAATCTAAAAATCCTTCTCCCTTCATAAAATTCTCCATAATAGTTACAGCACTTTCAGGTAAAACTTTATAATTTACTAATGCCGCTGAAGCAAAAATAATAACAATTGCTCCCCCTCCTAAATAATCCTTTACAATGGGTAAACGATTTCCAACTTCATTTAGTATGCCTCCTATTACCATCATTAAAGCAAAAGCTCCTATCATCCCTTTAGGTAATACTTCATTATAGGTAGCTATTAACACTACTGCTGTAATTAATCCCAATACTGGCAATGAAAAACCCATAATTTTATAACCTTGATCCTTCTTTAATACTGTATCTTTCATATTATAACCTCCTTGTTTTTATATTATTTCCTTGCAACTCCTGTTTTCTTAGCTGCTTCAGCTACAGCTGCCGCCACTTCCTTAGCAACCCTTTTATCAAAGGGATCAGGAATAACTAAATCAGACCTCAACTCATCTTGACTAATAGTATTAGCAATAGCATAGGCTGCCGCCAATTTCATCTCTTCATTAATTTCCTTTGCCCTTACATCTAAAGCCCCTCTAAAAATTCCTGGAAATGCTAGAATATTGTTAATTTGATTTGGAAAATCCGAACGTCCAGATCCTACCACTTTAGCTCCTGCTGATAAGGCTAGATCAGGCATTATTTCTGGTATGGGATTAGCCATTGCAAAAATTATAGCATCTTCTCCCATACCTTTAACCATTTCCTCTGTTACAACATTTCCCGCTGACACTCCAATAAATATATCTGCCCCTTCCATAGCATCCTTTAACATTCCTTGTTTTTTAAACTTATTTGTTTTTTGAGCCATTTCTTCTTTAGCTTTGTTGTTTTCAGGAGCACCTGGATAAAGAATTCCTTGTTTATCACATAATAGTATATCTTTGGGTTTCATATTAATTAGCATTTTTGTAATAGCAACTCCTGCTGCTCCAGCACCATTTACAACAATTGTAACATCTTCTATTTTTTTATTAACCACTTTCAGAGCATTTATAACCCCTGCCACAACAACAATGGCAGTTCCATGTTGATCGTCATGAAATACTGGGATATCTAATTCTTTTTTTAATCTTTCTTCAATTTCAAAACATCTTGGTGCTCCAATATCTTCCAAATTTATTCCACCAAAGGTTGGAGCAATAAGTTTTACTGTTTTTACAATTTCATCAGTATCCTTTGTGTCTAAACAAATAGGAATTGCATCCACATCTGCAAAATCTTTGAATAAAATTGCCTTCCCTTCCATAACAGGCATTGCTGCTTCGGGTCCAATATCCCCTAATCCCAAAACTGCTGTACCGTCAGTTACTACAGCCACAAGGTTTCCTTTAGCTGTATATTTGAATACGTTTTCCTTGTTTTCAAAAATTTTTTTACATGGTTCTGCTACTCCAGGTGTATAAGCTAAGCTTAAATCATCACGATTTTCCACAATTACTTTTGATCTTATAGCAATTTTACCTTGATTTTCTTCGTGCATTTTTAAGCTTCTTTCACCATAATCCATTAAAATCCCCTCTTTCTCTAATTTTTCTGTGTCCTTTTAACTTTCTAAAATATTAATGGTCATATTCATCATATAAGAGATCAAAAAATAAATAAATATTTAGAAAATATTCTAAACATTTATTTATTTAAAAAAATATTGACTTTTTTTTAACAATCTTTTATTACTTTCCTATATACTTATATCTATGGTTAGGTCTACCTATTCCCCCATATTCTATTTCTAATATTATTTCCTGAATAGATACTAAATATTTCAAATATCGTCTAATAGTAACTCTAGACACACCTATCTTTTCAGCAATTTCACCACTGGATACCAATTTGCCTCTATTTTCTTTCATAATTTTCCTTACTCTTTTTAAAGTCTTTTGATGTAAGCCCTTTGGCGGTAACTCCGTGTGTCCTAATGGATTTTTTGTTGTGATTTTATCGATATCTTCTTGTTTAATTACATTTTCACTTCGTAATACATTATATCTTTCTGTATAATTTTCCAAGGACTTCCTCATTCTATCGTATTCAAAGGGTTTAATAAGATAGTCTATTGCACCTAATTTCAATCCCGCATCTATTTTGTCCGTTTCTTTGGCTGCTGTTACAAATAAAACATCAGCTTCAATAGAGTTTTTCCTCATTTCTTTTAAAAAACTAATTCCATCCAATTGGGGCATATATATATCTAATATGATTAAATCAACATCCTGTTTCTTAAGAAACTCTAATGCTTTTTCTCCATCATTTACTGTATTTACTACTTTAAATCCTCCAACACTTTCTACATAACATTTGTTTAACTTAGCTACCATTGGGTCATCCTCAACAATTAGTACATGAATCATTTTATCTCTCCTTTGGTATTTCTATGATAAATCTTGTTCCCTTCCCTTTGCTAGAATGTACTTCAATAACGCCCTGTAAATTTTCCACCTTCTCTTTTATCAAGGCTAAACCAACACCCCTGCTTTCCTTTTTTGTTGAAAATCCTCTGTTAAATATTAGGGGTATATTCTCTTTTTTAATTCCTGCTCCATTGTCCTCTACCTCTATAATAATTGATTCTTGTGTTTCTTCAACCTTAAGATTTATATATCTTTCCTTATTATCAATTGTTAATGTAGACTCCATAGCATTTTCTATTAGGTTTCCTATTATAGTAACTAAAATATGATTATTTATTTTGCCTCTTCTCTTGGCTAAATAACTGTTTGCATCTATGTTCATCTCTATTCCTAATTCTTTTGCACGACTAAATTTTCCTAAAATCAAAGCTGCTACCATAGGATCTTTTATTTTATTTACTACTAAGCTGACAATTTGCTGTTGTCTTTCTCTAACAGTTAAGATATATTTTTTAGCTTCGTCTAATTCTCCTACCTCTATTAGGCCTAGAATAACATGAAGTTTATTCATAAATTCATGTGTATTAGCTCTAAGAGAATCAACAATTTGTCTGACTCCCGTAACCTCCTCTGCTAATTGTGTAATAATAGTTTTATCTCTAAAGGTGGCCAAAGCACCTACAATTTTATCTTTATCTCTAATAGGAACTCTATTGGTTATAACAATTGTGTCTTTAATTACTTGTTCTTTGTCATATTCACTAATTCCTGATTCTAATACATTAGGTAATCTGCTGGTAGGAAAAATCTCCATCACATCTTTGCCAATTATACATCCTTCATTAATACCAAGAAGTTTCAGTACGGTATCATTTATTAGGGTGATTTTGTGATTTTCATCTATTGCTATAATCCCTTCATGTATGGCAGATAAAATACTTTTTTTCTCAAGATATAACTGTGAAATTTCCTCTGGTTCTAAATCTAGTAAAGTCTTTTTTATATTTTTTGCCACTAGTATAGCCCCTGTAATTCCTAAAAGCAATCCTATAAAGGATACTAAAATAGATGTAACAATCCTTTCTTTTCTTATTTGATTTATACTTTGGGTTAAAGTACCAGCCATTACAAAACCCACCTGTTTACCTTCATCATCATAAATAGGTGCAAAGGCTCTGATGGCTTTTCCTAGAGTTCCAGTTGCTTCAGAAATATATCTCTCTCCTTTTTCTATTACACGAATCTCATCTCCACCTACAAATTTTTCTCCAATTCTCTTGTAATTAGGATGAGCATATCTGACACCCTTCATATCTGCAATTACTATCATTTCTACTTGTTGCATTTCATTTAATACCTTTTCAATATGTACCTGTATGGAACTATCTGCTGTAGGATCTTCTTTTAAATAACTGGCTATATTTGGAGTATAGGATACAATTCTAGCTATATTCATAGTATTGGTCTCTATTTCTTCATTAATATTTTTTATCATCTGCCTAGTTGTAAAAAACATTGTGGTATAAATAGAAATTAATACAATGGATATTATCAATATTGTAATTTTTGTTTGTAATTTCATTTGAAAAACCTTCATTATTAATCCCCTTAAAATCTTTTTTTACAAGATATTTTAACACCAAAGCTATTACCAAATTAAATAAATATATTCAGATCATTGTTTACAACAAGTTAATTATACCAAATAAGGTTGTAATTTCAAAAAATAATTATGACAAAAATAATCAAGAAGTATATCTAAAGATTTTCTGTGTATATCAGGTTTATGTTAGTAGTTAATGTGTGTAAAATATTCACTTTTTCTCCACCTAGTGAAGAATCCAATGCCTTAAAGATTTAAAATCTTTTTGGAGTCTAGTTCACATTGATAATCTCAGGAGAACAAATACTTTTTCTTATGCAATTAACACTATATTACCATGACAATCAAATATATAAAGAGAGTGCCTTTGAAAGGATTGTAACAAT
>JAAZLH010000119.1 GCA_012799415.1 Candidatus Epulonipiscium sp.
AACTTTTGATTGGTTTTTTGGGAAATGAAAAAATATTTTCTTATAAAGATAAGGGCATTAATGCTGGAATCTTTGATGGGAAAAGTTTTGCAGAGATTTGGATTGGCTCTTTATAAATAAGTTTTAAAAAGGACGGTTTAGGATAAGCATAGGCAAGTCTAGATAGATAAAATTTGTCTCAAAAACTTTTACTTACTGATGAATTAAATATGAAAACAATTTCTATTGACTAAATCATAAAAAGATTATATACTAGAAGTAGATTACTTATTGATTAATCTATTTAAAATTAATTAATCTATGATAGATAAGTATTTTCACAAAGGAGTTAATATGGATGAAGTAAAAGTCATAGAGGTAAAAAAGAGTATAGAGGCTGATAATAATGCCTTGGCTAGCCAAATAAGAAATAAATTAAGCGAAGAAAAAACCTTGCTTTTAAATCTAATGTCTTCACCAGGATCTGGAAAGACAACGACATTGGTATCTACTTTGACTAAATTAAAAGATAAGTGGAAAATAGCAGTTGTAGAAGCGGACGTCGATTCTACAGTAGATGCAAAGACTATCTTAGATGCAGGAATTGATGCCATTCAACTACATACTGGCGGAATGTGTCATATGGACGCGGTGATGACCCAACAAGCTTTAGATGAATTAGCGGGAGAAAAACAAGATCTTATTATCTTAGAAAATATTGGTAATTTAATTTGTACAGCAGGATTTGATGTTGGTGCCCATCTAAATATCAATATCTTATCAGTTCCTGAAGGCGATGACAAACCTCTAAAATATCCTAAGATGTTTGAGAAGACAAATTTGGTTTTGGTTAATAAAATTGATGCTATGGAATTTTTCGATTTTGATAAATCAAAGTTTGAAGAAAACGTATACATGAGAAATCCAAAGGCAAGAATTATTTATATTTCAGCAAAAACTGGGGAAAATATAGATGAATTTGTTAAGTGGCTTGAAGATGAGCTAGTTAAACATACAAGCGGTGCTTAGGTGTACTTATGCATGAATTAGGAATTGTCGTTCATATCATACGCTCTGTCGAAGAAATTGCTGAGGAAAATAAGGTCCAATCAATTAAGAAAGTTACTTTAGAAATCGGAGAAGTTTCAGGAGTCATTCACCATTACCTATATGATTGTTGGAAATGGTCTGTCGAAAAAACAGAACTACTAAAGGGTGCAGAACTAGTTATTGAGGATATAAAAGCTTTGACTTATTGTACAAATTGTGGACACTTATATTCGACTATCGAATATGCCAAGACTTGTCCTTATTGTCATAGTGATGAAACACATTTATATTGTGGTAATGAAATGAATATAAAAGAAATAGAGGTTATATAAAGGGGTGTAAGTATGGATAATTATAACAAGGATCCTCTAGCTGGATTTTATCCAGATTGGGTAGATGAGGTAGATCAGCCACGCAAGGTCATTTTAGACTTGGGCAAAATGATTACAAATAATGTCAGGGTAAAACTTGGCTTTCAAAAGTTAAACAAATATGACCCTGAATATTGGGGATTAGCAACACTTTTAACTGATGAGCAAGCTGAAATTGCTTTAAAGATGAAGCTAAGAAAACCAAGGACAATGGAAGAAATCAAAAAGTTGACTGGTCTAGATGAAGCTTATCTAGAAGAACAGTTGCAAGAGATGTCCATAATGGGAATTCTAGAATATAACTGGGAAAATCCAACAAGGACAAAGCAATGGATTGTGCCAATGTTTGTGCCAGGAAGTGCTGAATTTACCAATATGAATAAGGATATTTTAAAAGAGTATCCAGAGATGGCTCGTTTCTTTGAAAGAATGAGTAGATTACCTCTCGAGAAGGTAAGTCCTATGGTGCCTCCTGGGGGAGCTGGTGTTGGTCTTCATGTAATTCCAGTGGAAAAGGCTATTGAATCAGAAAACCAAGCCATTTCTATTGAAAAAATATCACATTGGCTAGATAAATACGATGGACAATATGCAGCAAGTCCGTGTTCTTGCAGACTTTCAAGACAAGTTTATGACGAAGGTTGTGCAGATGATCCTGAGGGTTGGTGTATTGCCGTTGGAGATATGGCAAATTATGTTGTAGAGACAAATAAAGGTGGACGATACATAACCAGAGATAAGGTCTATGAAATTTTACAACAAGCAGAGGACAACGGTTTTGTCCACCAGATAACAAATATAGATGGTGAAGATAAGATTTTTGCTATTTGTAACTGTAATGTGAATGTGTGTTATGCTTTGAGAACTTCACAATTATTTAACACACCAAATCTTTCTAGAAGTGCCTATGTGGCAAGAGTTGAGAAAAAAGACTGTGTAGCTTGCGGCAAATGTGTGGAAGTTTGCCCAGCAGGGGCTGTTAAATTAGGACAGAAATTCTGTAAAAAAGATGGCCAAGAAATTGAATACCCAAGAGTTCCTCTTCCATCAGAAGTGAAGTGGGGACCACATATGTGGAATGAAAATTACAGAGATGATAATAGAATCAATTGCTATGATACAGGTACATCTCCATGTAAGACTGCATGTCCAGCGCATATAGCTGTCCAAGGCTATCTAAAATTAGCAGCTCAAGGGAAATTTAAAGAAGCACTAGCACTTATCAAACAAGATAATCCACTACCAGCAATTTGTGGACGTATTTGCAATAGAAGGTGCGAAGATGAATGTACGAGAGGAACAATCGACTCACCAATTGCTATAGATGAAGTTAAGAAATTTATTGCTGAAATGGACCTTAATCCTGAAACCAGATACATACCTGAAAAAATTGTTCCTTCCCTAAGAGGATGTTTCCCTGAAAAAGTAGCAATTATAGGTTCTGGACCTGCGGGCCTTAGCTGTGCATTTTTTCTTGCGAAAATGGGCTATTCACCAGTTATTTTTGAGAAAAATGAATCACCTGGTGGTATGCTACGCTACGGCATTCCAAGTTTTAAACTTGAAAAAGATGTTATTGAAGCCGAAATTGATATTATCAAGAAAATGGGTGTTGAAATTAAAACAGGTATTGAAGTAGGTAAAGATGTAAGCTTGGATGAATTAAGAAAGCAAGGTTATAAAGCATTTTATATTGCCATCGGCTGCCAAGGCGGAAGAAAATCTGGAATTCCTGGTGAAGATTCAGAAGGCGTGATGAGTGCTGTTGAATTCTTAAGGACTGCTTTAGAAGACGAAACTTATCCTGTTAAGGGCAAAACTGTAGTCATTGGCGGTGGAAATGTTGCTATAGATGTAGCAAGAGTATCTGCTAGGTGCGGTTCTGATCAAGTAGAGATGTTCTGCCTAGAATCACGTGATACCATGCCTGCAGCTGAAGAAGAGATTGCCGAAGCCTTAGAGGATAAGGTCAAAATAAACTGTGGTTGGGGTCCAAAAGAGATCCTATCTCAAAATGGAAAGGTGACAGGAGTTGTATTTAAGCGTTGTCTATCAGTATTTGATGATGAAGGGAAATTCTCACCTCTATATGACGATGAAGATACAATCACAATCCCTTGCGACCATGTTATGCTATCTATTGGCCAGAGTATAATTTGGGGTGATTTATTAGAAAATACCAAAGTTGAGCTTGGCAGAGGAGAAATCGCCCTAGCTGACCCATTAACCTATCAAACATATGAAGAAGATATATTTGTAGGTGGAGATGTCTATACTGGTCCTAAATTTGCAATAGATGCAATTGCTCAAGGTAGGGAAGGGGCCATTTCTATGCACAGATTTGTTCAAGAAAATTCTAGCTTGACCATAGGAAGAAATAGAAGAGATTTTAAAGAATTCGATAAGGAAAATTTCTTATTGGGTGATTATGATAGGGCAGATCGTCAAGTTCCAGCAAATAAGAAGGTTGAAGGAGAATTATCCTTTAGAGATACATCACAAACATTCACAAAAGAACAGGTAATGATTGAAACTTCAAGGTGCTTAGATTGTGGGATGAGTATTGTAGATCCAAATAAATGTATAGGCTG
>JAAZLH010000120.1 GCA_012799415.1 Candidatus Epulonipiscium sp.
AAATAATATATAAAATAAAAAACAGTAATGCAAAATAGCTGATACATCTAAAAGGAGGCATATACATGAGAATGCTTAATGTAGGAATTATTGGATCAGGTAACATTAGTAATTTCCATATGAAAGGATACCTAGAATTACCCAACGTAAAGGTAATAGCAGTTTGTGATATTGATGAAAAACGAGCCCAAGCGTATGCAGAAAAATATAATATTCCCCATGTATTTACAGATTATAATGAGATGTTAAAACTAGAAGAGTTAGAAGCAGTTAGCGTAACTACTTGGAATAATGGGCATGCACCTATCAGTATTGCAGCTTTAAAGGCTGGAAAACATGTGCTTTGTGAAAAGCCCTTAGCTATGAATGCAAAAGAGGCACAGGAGATGGTAGATGCTGCAAAAGAAAGCAATAAAATTCTAATGGTAGGCTTCGTTCGTAGGTTTGAAGAAAAGGCCAACTTGCTAAAAAAAGCAGTAGAAGATGGAGATCTAGGTGACATTTATTATGCTAAAACAGGTTATGTTCGTAAATGGGGAAACCCAGGAGGATGGTTTGCAGATAAAAAACGTTCTGGCGGGGGACCAGTAATTGATTTAGGTGTTCATGTTATTGACCTAGTACGTTATATTACTGGTAAACCGAAGCCTGTTTCTGTTACAGCTTCTACATTCCATAAGCTAGGCATGAAACCTCACATGAAAGGGCAAGGAAGATACCTTTCTGAAGATTATAATCAAGACGAACCTTACAATGATGTAGAAGATGCAGCTACTGCTTTAATTAAATTTGATAATGGGATGACTTTGTTTTTTGAAACCAGCTGGGTACTAAATGTAAAGAAACCACATAATTATGTAAATCTATTTGGAGATAAGGCAGGAGCCCAAATGGAACCAGAGTTAGAGTTCTATGAAGAAAGAAATAATTATTTTACAGAAACAAAGCCTCTAATCGAAACTGGATCTGACCAAATGAATAATATTTTCAATCGTCAAGTAAGTCATTTTGTAGACTGTATTTTAGAAGGGAAACCTTGTAGAAACCCTGGGGAAGATGGGGTAGAGATTATGAAAATCTTAGATGCCATTTATGAATCGGCAGAAACAGGTAGAGAAGTTATCATAAAATAAAGACATATAAATATTAAGATTTGAAATTTTATTCTATAAAGGAGGAGTACCAGTATGTATAACAACAAAATTGGGGTTATTGTAGATTCCTTTCGTTTGGATATTCATGAAGGGATAAAAAAGGCGAAAGAAGTAGGGGCGGAAGGTATCCAAATTTATGCAGTAAGTGGGCCTATGGATCCAGATAATTTAAGTGCGGAAGATCGTAAAGAGTTGCTGGCTTATATTAAATCTCATGGCCTTGTGGTTTCAGCCTTATGTGGAGATTTAGGTGGACATGGCTTTGGAGTGGCAGAAGATAATCCAGCTAAGATAGAAAAATCTAAACGTATTATGGACTTAGCTATTGATTTAGAAACCAATGTAGTTACAACCCATATAGGAGTTGTTCCAGAAGATGAAAATCATCCGAAATATAAAATTATGCAAGAAGCTTGTGAAATTTTAGGGAATTATGCCGATGAAGTAGGTGCTTATTTTGCTATCGAAACAGGACCAGAAACAGCGGTTACCTTAAAGAAATTTTTAGATTCTTTAAAAAGCAAAGGTGTTCGAGTTAATTACGATCCTGCCAATTTGGTTATGGTTACTGGTGATGATCCAATTCAGGGAGTTTATACATTAAAAGATTATATTGTGCATACTCATGCTAAAGATGGAGTTATGTTAAAGCCATCAGATCCTAAAAAAGTATATAGATTCTTTGCAGAAGGCGGCATCGAAGATTTACGACTGGAAGACTATTTTATGGAGACGCCTTTAGGAGAAGGAAAAGTAGATTTCGATTTATGGATCAAAGCATTAAATGATATTGGCTATGATGGTTTCTTAACTATTGAAAGAGAAGTAGGAGACCAACCAGAGAAAGATATTAAAGAAGCAGTACGGTTCTTAAAGAAATATGTAAAGTAATATTGCAATAATCATAAAAAGATGAAAAATCAGGTGATACTATTAATTTCACCTGATTTTTTTACGAATCAGGAAATTTTGCCTTATGTAATAGGGCAAGCTTTTTAGTTCAGGTAAAAAAGTATATTTTTCTTATGGGAGTAATTATTTGTTATAGGAGGAGAATTAGTTATGTCTGTAGATTTAGAAATCTGTATAGATTCTATTCATTCAGCTATTGCTGCTCAGGCAGGAGGCGCTGTCCGAGTTGAATTATGTGATAATCTTATAGAAGGGGGAACAACACCAAGTGCAGGATGTATTAAATTAGTTCGAGAAAAGATTGATATTGATCTAAATGTAATTATCCGACCAAGGGGAGGAGATTTTCATTATACTGATCTAGAATTTGAAATTATGAAAGAGGATATTCAAATAGCTAAGGAATTAGGAGCTGATGGTATTGTAATTGGGATTCTAAACAAAGACGGAACAGTAGATAAGAAAAGAATGGAAGAATTGATTAAAATAGCAAAGCAGATGACAGTCACTTTTCATCGAGCTTTTGATGTAACAAGAGATCCTTTTGAGGCCTTAGAAGATATTATTGATCTAGGGATGGAAAGGATTTTAACATCAGGGCAAGAAAGCACAGCTTTAGAGGGTGTGGATTTACTCCAGGCGTTAGTAGAACGAGCAGGAAAAAGAATTTCTATTATGCCGGGAGGAGGAATTAACGTAGAAAATATTAAGCAAATTGTGGAACGAACAAAAGTATGGGAATGTCATCTTTCTGCTAGAGAAACCATAAAGAGTAAGATGGAATTTAAAAGACCCAATATTTCTATGGGGGGGAAACCAGAGCGGTCAGAATATGAGCATCGATTGACCAGTGCTGCTATGGTTCGAGAAGTTAGGGCGCAGTGTAATAAATAAGAAAAGATGCTTTACTTTAGTTAATTCGCTAATCCTGAGATACTAAAATAGTACCATAATAATGGTGAAAAATACATATAATCAAGATTAAATATATTGACAATTCAATCTATAATTGATACAATTCATCTAATATTACTAGCTATTAAAAGTGTAATATAAAGATAGGATTGGTGATTGATGAGATGAATAAAAAGATTACACTGCAAGATATTGCTGATGAAATGGGACTTTCTAGGAACACAATTTCAAAGGCATTAAATGATCATGATGATGTAGCAGAAGAGACAAAACGGATGGTGCATAATACAGCTATTGCATTAGGATATAAAAAATTTAATATAATATCTGATTCAGCACGTAATACTATAGAAAGTAGAGGAAACATTGTTTTTTTAAACTACGGGGATACGGTAGAAACATCTTATTGGTCTTTTATATCAAAAGGAATTGAAGAGGAACTAAGCAAGAAAGGCTATAATTTAATATTAAACTTTATTAATGCGGAAGATGAAAAAAATTTAGTTTTGCCAAGGGTCATAAATCAGAAGTCAACTGATGGAATTCTTCTAATGGGTTCTTTAAATGAACAGTATATTCATAAAATTTGTACCCAGCAGGTACCCATCGTGCTGATTGATGCCCCTTCAACTCTTTTATCTACCCAGTTACGTGCGGATGTTGTGATGATGGAAAATGAGGATAGTGTATTTGCCCTTGCTGAGCATTTGATTCATCTAGGTCATAAAGAAATTGGGTTTATAGGAGATATTCAATATTCCAAAAGCATACAAGAACGTTGGTATGGTTTTGTAAAAGCTATGAAAGAAAACGGACTATCTATTGATTTAACACAATGTATTATACATGAAACGCTAGAACAGTACCAAGATCCTTTTTCTATAGAAATGGATTTAGACAAAATGAAAAAAATGCCTACAGCTTTTGTCTGTGCCAATGATCGAATTGCTATTCATACGATTCGACTTTTACAAAAAAGAAAATATCATATTCCTGAAGATATTTCTGTAGTTGGTTTTGATGATATTCAAGAAGCCACTATTGTTGATCCAGCATTAACAACAGTTCAGGTTCATAAGGAGGAAATTGGAAGAAGAGCTGCAGCAGAATTGATTTGGAGAATAGAAAATCCTGAGCAACCCTATGAGTTTATACGGATCCAAAATTGTTTGAAATGGAGAAATTCTACGAGTCAATTTATAGAGAAAAATGTATAAAAATAATTCATTATTTAGAACAATTAATATAAGAAAAATTTCTTGTATTAATTGTTTTTTTTGTAAATGGAGAAAAACCTTCATGTTAACTTGAAAAGTATATTTTTTAATTCTTTTATCTAGTAGATGAGTAAACGTAGGAATTTCCCTCCACAAAGATATTTTATTAGATAGAGGAGGACAAGTTATGTGTATAAATACATATTGAATATATGTAAAAAGAAACAATTTTTAAAGATTAAATTACATTGACAATAAAAAGTATATATGTTAATATGATGGTAAAAGAATCCTATAAATATAAAAAAACAAACATAAATCACAAAAAAACTTTGCCTATCTTACTTATAGTATAAAAACTACATAATATAGCTAATGTAAATGCCTATATATGTGTAATAATAAATATTACATTATCACCATTGCCTTTATGGAGCTTAACTTTCAAATCAAAGGCTATTTTCTAACAAATCATCCCTTGTAGCATCAAAATTTACCGTAGTTTAAGACAAATAAAATTAAATAAAAAACAGTTTAAATCTTGCATTACTAGTGTGAATTTTCTGTGCTTAAGACAAGCGAAATTAAATAAAAGCACATTACAAATGTACTTCCTGCTGATTTATAGGCTAAAGTTGATGAACATAAACCAACTAAAATTAAATAAAGATAGCGTCTATTGCTATTTTTATATAATTATGCTAAATCAATTTAAAAGTATGGAGGGGAAACTATGTTTAAAAAGGTATTGTCATTTTTTCTAGTTGCTTGCCTTGTGTTTGGAGTGCTTTCTGGATGTGGTAATTCTGATAAAAACACTTCGAACCCTGTAAGTAATGAGGGAGAGGTAACAGAAAAAGAATCAGAGCAAGGGGGTGAAGAAGCAATAGATGACACCCAAAACAATGAAATTGATCCATTTCCAGGAGCAAATTTAGGCGGTGTTACTATTAATCTTAAAATTGGAGACTGGGCAAACCCTGATAAAGTTGACGAAGCTTTTAAAGAAAAATGGGTAGCTCGTAAAAAAGAAGTCGAAGAGAAGTTTAATTGTATACTTACCTTTGATAAAATGGACGGTGTAGATTGGGCTGAAACAGCACCTACAATTATTGCATCTGTGGCTGCTGGAGATCCTATTATTGATTTTGCAGATCTTTCAAGATATTTTGTAGCTGATTTGATAGCAAATGATGCGCTAGTAGATATAACCTCGGATATAACAAGCTATAATATGCCTAAGGCATATTATAAACAGGGATGCGAATGGGCGGGGAAGGTCGTTGGATTTAATATAAAGCCTTTTGCACCTTTTGATATTTTAGTATATAACAGGGATTTAATTAAAGCAGCAGGAATGGAAAAAACACCTGGAGAATTATTTAAAGAAGGTAAATGGAGTTTTGAGGATTTTTATGATTACTGTGCAGAATTAAAAACCAAGCTTCCAGAAGGCATAGATACCTTTGGAATACATGCATTAAATTGGGCGCGGGGGGCCTCTTATGCTAATGGAGCAGCGATTATGGATCCGGAAACTTATATTCCTTCTTATACATCAGAAGCTTTTTATCAATCCGTTGAGTTGTTTCAAAAACTCGTGGCTAATGGTCTGGCGTTAAATGCTATTGAAGTAACAAGAGATGATGGAACAATCGGCTATAACTGGAATGAAACTCAGGCTGGCTTTGGAGAACAAACTTTAGCCATTAGCCATGGTGCAGACTGGAGTTTTGAAGAGTGGCAATCAAAATTTGATATGGGAATTGTACCTTTTCCATGGGGGCCAAATGTAACAATAAAGAATAATGATTACACAACATTAGATTCAAATTATGCTTCTTTTTATAAAGATAATGCAGTATATGCCATGATTAAAGGAGCAGAAAAGAAAGCAACACCAGAACAATTTAAAAACTTAATTTTTTCATATTTTGCTGAAGAAGGACAGCAACTTATCAAAGATTATGAAAAGGAACAAAAAGGTGAAGCTATTGTTTCAGCAGATGCAGGAATGCCTAGAAATTTCTCTACAGATTTAGATATAGAAATATGGGATTGGTATTGGACGCGTGGGAAGTTTGAGCCTACAGATACAACAGCAGTATCAAATGTATTTTTTAGAGCTCTTTATAAAGTAGCTTCTACCAATGAATCGGCACGTTCTGCTTTTGAATCTGTTATTGGGCAAGATACATTAGCTTTGATGAATGCAGGGCTTGTTGATCCTAACTTGATTAGCCCCGAGCTAAAAGCAAAGGTTGCAGAATATGAGGCAACAGCACCAGCTGAATAAGATTATTAAAATAGAATAAAATATAAACTTTATTTTGAACTAGGAAAGTGCATCTTGATTGGAAAGGGCTAAACTTTCCTAGTTCACTTGAAAAATATGTCCTTTGCAATTTTCTTGAAAGTTTAAATAATTTCAGCTATATCAAGTAAGGAAGTAGGTTTCGGTAAGATTAACTTACTTACTTGATACAAGTTAAAATAGTTTGGGTACAATAGGGGTGTGAATATGATACGGAGGAAAGTCTTTTTATTAGGTTTAACAGTATTTATATTTTCTTTTTTATTTAGTTTGCAATTATATAATAAGTTAGTTTATGCATCTGAAAAATTATATTATAAAGAATATTTAACCTATCATAAAGATGCAAATAAAGAAATAGATGAGTTTAAAATTAGGGCTATTGATTATAGCCATGGTAAAAATATAACTGTTTTTGATCATTATTTATTGTCAGGAAAGGATTCATCAATTACATATAGTTTTCATGTTCCTAAATCAGGTTTATATAATATTTCTGCAATGTATAAGCCTGTTGAAGATGGAAATGAAATAGCGAGGACAGTATACATAAACTCTGAAATACCATTTAAAGAAGCGGCATATATAACTTTTGAAAGATTTTTTAAAGACAAAGATGAGGAATACAAAAAACAGAAGGGAAATCAAACATTTCCTACACAAGTTGAAGTTGCAACATGGAGGGAAAAATCATTTAATGGCTCCGATGGTTATACTACAGAACCTTTTCAGTTTTATTTAAAATCAGGGGAAAACACGCTAACCATTGAATCGGTTGAAGCAGAGATGATGCTAGAATATATATCATTTAAAGAAGTTCAGTGCCTACCCCAATATGAATCATATTTGGAAAGTTATAAAAAGAAAGGATATGCTCCTATATCAGGAAGAGAAGGATTTAAGATACAAGGTGAAGATGCGTTTTTAAAAACTGCTCCAAGCTTATATCCTATTAACGATCGAACATCTTCTTTAA
Organism: Candidatus Epulonipiscium sp.; assembly: GCA_012799415.1. GTDB lineage: Bacteria > Bacillota > Clostridia > Lachnospirales > JAAYNZ01 > JAAZLH01. The sequence goes on from JAAZLH010000120.1 coordinate 7,489, forward strand.
TGGAGCCATATCATCCTTCTCATGTTGTTTTAAATGCCATAGGTGGATATGCGTGGCGTATTCCAGGCCAAATGATTGAATGGGAAGTAGAAGCGCCAGCTGAGGGCTTGTACAAAATAGGTTTCAAGTATAAACAGGCTGATATTAGAGGTACTTTTTCTACGAGAACTTTAAGAATCAATGGTGAGATTCCTTTTGAAGAAGTAAAAGATATTCGATTTAACTATAGTACAGATTTTATACTTGAATACCTAGGAAATACAGATGCAAAAGAAGATTATTATTTTTATTTAAAGGAAGGAAAGAATACAATATCATTGGAGGTGTCTCTTGGTATATTTGGCGATTTAGCTTCAAGGGTTGAAAAAAGTCTGAATAATCTTAATCGTATCTATAGAGATATTATTATTATTACGGGAACTTCACCAGATAAATATAGAGATTATCAACTTAATACACTCTTGCCAAATTTGACTACAGATCTTAAAACAGAAAGAGAAGAACTATTATATATTATAGCTGATATTTCTAATATAAGTGATTCATTTACTAGTTCTACCACGGCAATTGACCGATTAATTAAAAGTTTAAATAAAATTATTAACAAACCTAATAATATAGCTAGCTATTTAACTGAATTTAAAGGGAGTATAACTGGCTTAGGAGACTGGATGATTTCAATTCAAAGACAACCTCTTACCATTGATTTTTTTGTTGTTGCTCAAGAGGATTACACACTACCTAGGGCAAAGGATAACTTTTTAGAGGGAGTTTTACATAGTATTAAAGCTTTTATAGGATCATTTACGAATGATTTTAATGTGGATTCTTCACAGACCTATGGAAATGAAAAGAACATTGATGTTTGGGTTTCAACGGGAAGGGATCAATTTCAAATTTTAAGACGGCTAGTGAATGAAACTTTTAGTGTTGATCGGGGCATCAATGTGAATCTAAAGCTTGTAGATGCAAATGTTATTTTTCCTGCTACTCTTACGGGCAATGGTCCAGATGTTAATATTCAAGTAGCAGCTAGTACTCCTATTAATTTTGGATACAGAGATGGGGCTTATGATCTTACAAATTTTGAGGATTTTGAAGAAATTGCATTAAATTTTTTGCCTGCTACGATAGATACATTTAAATATAAAGGGGCTTGTTATGCACTTCCAGATCAAATGAGTTTTCCTGTTATGTTTTATCGTACAGATATTTTTGAAGAGCTTAGTATAAATGTTCCTAGAACATTAGATGAATTTCTAGCCATTGTTCCTATATTGCAAAAGAGTAATATGGATATTTATTTCTCAACAGCTCCTCAAACAACGCTAGGTTCTGCTGCAACATCAGGTACAACTAAAAATATAAATCCAATTTTTTTATCTCTTCTATATCAAAATGGTGGAAAACTTTATTTAAATGAAGGGGAAAAATCTGATATTGCCAGTCCTATTGGAATCGATGTTTTCAAATATTGGACAGAGCTTTATACAAAGCATAACTTTATAGTAGAGACGGATTTTGCTACAAGATTTAGGATGGGGGAAATACCTGTAGGAATAGTGGACTTTACTGTTTTTAATACAATTGCAGTTTCTGCTCCTGAAATTAAAGGAGATTGGGCAATAGCACAAATTCCTGGGACTTTACAAGAAGATGGAAGCGTTAGATACGATACACCAGTAACTGTCAGTGGATCTCTTATTGTTAAAAATATTGCAGAAAAAAGAGATACTTTAAATGAAAGTTGGGAATTTCTTAAATGGTGGACCTCTTCAGAAACCCAATATTCATTTGCAAGTGAGATGGAGGCAGTACTTGGTTTAGCAGGAAGATACCCAGTTGCTAATCTTGAAGCTTTTAAAAAAATTTCATGGGGCAAAAATAATTTAAAAATTTTAGAAAACAGTCTTGATTGGGTTCGAAGTGTACCACAAGTTCCTGGTAGCTATATAACAGGACGTGTAATTGAAAATGCTTTTTTATCAATTGTGACAGAATCTAAGAGTAAAAATCCTACAGATACGATCTATCATGCTGTAGATGAAATAGATCAAGAATTAACTAATAAGAGGAAAGAATTTAGAATTGAATAGGGAAGGAGGCATCTGGTTTGGATGATAAAATACGTTCAAATAATATTTATGATTTTAAAAAAAATAAGAATTTATATTTCATGATGCTACCATTTTTAATTTTATTTTTTACTTTTACAATATTACCTGTAATAACCTCAATAATATTTAGTTTCACAGATTTTAATGTACTTCAATTTCCTGGCTATGTAGGCCTTGAAAACTATAAAAAGTTACTTCTAAATGATACCATTTTTTTAGCTGCCATCAAAAATACATTTATCATAGCAGTCATTACTGGGCCTATTGGTTATCTACTGTCTTTTTTAATGGCGTGGCTTATTAATGAATTGCCAACAAAGATACGTGCTGTTTTAACAATTATATTTTATGCTCCTAGTATCTCGGGCAATGTTTATTTGATTTTTACACTTCTGTTTTCCAACGATCCATATGGATATTTAAACGCAAAACTATTAGATTGGGGAATTATTGAAACAGCAATTTTATGGTTAAAAGATCCAAAGTATATGTTGACGATCGTTATTATTGTATCACTTTGGATGAGTCTAGGTTTTGGCTTTTTATCATTTATAGCTGGCCTTCAAACCATTGACAAAACACAATATGAAGCAGGAGAGGTTGATGGTATCAGTAATCGCTGGCAAGAGTTATGGTTTATTACTCTACCAAATATGAAGCCCCAGCTTATGTTTGGGGCAGTGATGGCGATTACAAGTTCACTTGGTGTGGGAGATTTGACAACCGCATTGGTAGGTTTTCCAAGCCCAGGGTATGCAACTCATACTATTGTAAATCATTTAAATGACTATGGAAGTATAAGGATGGAAATGGGATATGCTTCATCTATTGCAGTACTATTATTTGGAACAATGATTATATGTAATCGACTTGTCCAAAGGTTTATAAAGAGGGTGGGAACATGATAATTGAAAGGACGAAAATAACTAAATTTTCAAAGGTTAAAAAAATACGCAGCCAACAAAGTGGATTTGTTCGTTTTTTTACTGATACCCGTAGCAATCGGTCCATAGCAGGAAATATTATTTTAATTTTATCATTAACCATTCTTGCCTTGATATTTTTGTTTCCTATTATATTTATTGTAAACAATGCATTCAAGCCTTTACATGAACTGTTAAAATTTCCACCTGACATTTTAGTTAAAAGCCCTACCTTTGAAAACTTTCATGACCTAGGTCAACTTTTTTCAAATTCCTTAGTTCCCTTTTCTAGATACATATTCAATACATTTTTCATTGTGATTATAGGAACAGTAGGACAAATTGTAATTGCTTCAATGGCTGCTTATCCACTTGCAAAATACGAGTTTTGTGGTAATAAGATGATTTCAAATCTTATCATTATGTCTCTTATGTTTTCAGCCGCTGTTACTTCGGTACCAAATTACATCATAATTTCAAAGTTGAAATTAATAGATACCTACGGGGCTATTATTTTTCCAGCATTTTCTTCAACATTAGGGCTCTACCTTATGAAAAATTTCATGGAGCAAGTTCCTTCTTCTTTGATTGAATCCGCAAGTTTAGATGGGGCAAATGAATTTATCATATTATGGAGAGTGGTTATGCCAGTAGTAAAACCTGCATGGATAACTTTATTTATATTGTCTTTTCAGTCTATGTGGGGAGCTACAGGTGGGACATTTATTTATCAGGAAAACTTAAAAACTTTAAGCTATGCACTTGGGCAGGTGGCTAGTGGAGGCATTGCCAGACAAGGAGTTATGGCAGCAGTCTCTCTTATTATGTTTACAATTCCCGTTGTAATTTTTATTTTTATGCAAAGTAATGTTATTGAGACAATGACAACTTCGGGCATGAAAGAATAGGCGGTGAGCGTGTGTTAAAAGATACGATCTTAATATTTAAGAATAAATTGTATTTTAGAATCTTTTGGACGACCTATTTCATTATTTTTTTGATAACCCAATCCATATACGCTACAGACATAACAAGCTATACATATAACAAGGTTGGGGACAATGAGTACCTTTTTTATCCATCACCAAGTCCTTACAATTATGAAACAAGTATATATGCGGAAGATTTAGGGGTAGAGAGCTTGTATAAAATAACAAGTTTATTTGTTAGTGATGAATACCTATTTATTGCATCAGGTGGGAGTATAATTGTTGCTGATCATAGTTTTAAAACCCAACACATTATATCAAGCTTTGTACTTGAAGGGAAGGAAGAAGTGTTAACTGAAATTGACGGTTTGTGGGTAACGGAAAAAGGTGAATTATATGCTTGTGAACCAGGGAAAAATCGCATTCTTCACTTTAATGATGATTTCTCCATTTCAAGAATTCTTGGCAGGCCTGAAGGCATTGTCATTGCTGGTAATGTAGCTTATCAACCATTAAAGGTTGCCGTAGATAGTGTAGGAAGGATTTATGTTGTTGCCAACAATATTTATGAAGGGATTATTGAACTAAATACAGATGGTACATTTTCCAGATATTTTGGGAAGGTTTCCGTTAAATATACAGCAACACAGTTATTCTGGCGTAGGCTACAAACAGAAACACAGCGTGCTTTTTCAGCATCTTGGTTACCTGTTAATTTTAGCAATATAACGATAGAAAAAGATGACTTTGTTTATGCAACAGTTGCTGGCTCAGAGGAAACAGAGCCTATCCGGAAATTAAATGCAAAGGGGGTTAGTATACTACGTTATCCCTCATCTACAAATGAAAAACCTCGTGGAGACCTTTTCTATAATCGATATGGACAAAATATACCGAAAGGCCCCTCACTTTTAACAGCTATTGATGTAAATGAATATGGTGTCTATATCGTCCTAGATTCTAAACGTTCAAGGATTTTTGCATATGATGATGATGGCTATATGTTATATGCCTTTGGTGAACAGGGGACGGCAGAGGGAAGGTTTCAAAATCCTGTAGATATCAAGTATATGGGAGATAAATTGCTTGTAGTTGATAGGGGGAATATGTCTATAGAAGTATATAAATTAAACGATTATGGTAAAAGCATTTATGAGGCATCAAGACTCCAATATCATTCTGATTATAAAGAAGCTGCAAAAGAATGGGAAAAGGTTTTAGATTATAATCAAAATTTTCAATATGCTTATGTTGGAATAGGTAAGGCCCTATATAGAGATGGCGATTATAAAAGGGCACAAGATTATTTTTTGCGCGGTCAAGATGTCGACTATTATTCAATGGCCTATAAAAAAACAAGACAAGATTTTGTGAATGAGCATTTTGGAAGTTTGGTTGGAGGAATGATAGCATTTATTATAGTAAGATTGCTTATTAAGCATTTACAGAACAGAACCCAAGAAAGATCAATAAAGGGGTGAAAGAATGAGCGATTTGATAATGAAATTAAAGGCATTTGATTTAAAAGAAAATTTCATCACCTTTCCTTTTTATATTATTTTGAATCCGTTTAAAGGATTTAATGATCTCAAATATGAGAAACGAGGCAGAACTTATTTTCCTATTGTGATGATGATTTTATTAAGTTTATTTGCTATATGTGATGAACTATATAAAGGTTTTGTACTTTCCGGATATTATACGAAGGATAGATATATCAATACGCCTTATACAATACTAATATCCCTAGGACCTGTATTATTATTTGTAATAGCGAATTGGAGTATTACCGCCATAACAAATGGTATTGGAAAGTTAAAAGAGATATTTATGGTATATGCATATGCGTTATATCCAAAGATTTTGTTAAGTACAATAGGGTTAATGATTTCCAATTTTATTATAGTAGATGAGATTGCATTTTCAACTTTTTTTTATTCCTTTGGAACGGTTGCATTTGCCTTTTACCTATTTATTGGTTTGATTATCATTCATGAATACTCATTTACAAAAGCCATTGCAATGATTCTATTAACTGTTTTGTCAATGACCATTATTGTCTTTATATTAGCATTATTTATGTCGCTTATAAATGAGGTATTTATGTTCTTTTATACGATTTACACAGAAATTAGGCTGAAAATATAGTGATGTCAGGGGTGAAGTAAGATGAGAAAAATGTTGGTGGTGATGGCATCAATTCTTTTCATATTTAGCAAAGCTATTTTGCTTTATGCAGAGGAAGAAGTTTTGCTTGAAGGGACAGTGAAACCAGAAGACTATCAATATAATTTTGAAATCGTATCTGAAAACAAAGAAGCTTTACTGCTTTTAGATAAATCCGTTAATTCTTTAAGGGTAGTATCAAAAAAAACAGGAAATTACTATGATACAAAAGTAATGAATGGGCAGAGTGGAAATGAAGTCATAAAGAATAATCAAAAGTCAGACTTCTCTTTATCATACTATACTGACTTGGAAAAGGCCTCCACAGCTACAGTAGATAATTATTCATTAAGCATACTATTAAATCAGGTTGAATATGAAAGTATAGACAATGGGGTTAGATGTAATTTTATAGTAGGGGAAAGAGAAAAAATTCAACTTTCTCTATTCCCTATGTATATCAACAAGGAGCGCTTTCAACAGCTAGTTTTACAGTATCTTGATGATGCCCAAGCAAAGGAAATGTTAGATGCTACAAATGGCTATTATATTGAGACAAAAGAAAAATTTATTAGAAGATGGAATACTTTTAAAAAGGATGGCACACCAGAAACGGTTGCTATGCCAAAACTTAAAAGAATGTATCATTATTTCTATGAGGTAGGAATCTATACAAATGAAGAATTACAAATTGACAATATGGAGTGGGGAGAAGAAACAATTGATTCCAATATTACATTTGGTATTTCCATAGATTATAAATTAGAGGGAACAGATCTTGTTGTAACAGTACCTGTTGATAAGATTCTTATTGGTAGTAACTATGCAGAAAAACATCCAATAAATGAAATTACAATGAACCCTTACTTAATGTCAGGAAGCATATATGATGATGGATATATTTTTGTGCCGGATGGGTCAGGAGGAATTATTAATTTTAATAGTGGAAATATTTCTGCATCAGTTTTGAAGATGCCTATATTTGGAGAAGATGTGCTTAACAATGCATTTTTTTATACAGAATCATTTGTTCAATCAACATTACCGGTTATTGGAATAAAGAAAAATCATATTTCCCTGCTAGGAATTATAGAAGAAGGTGCTGAAATAGCAACGGTTACAGCCAATGTTTCAGGCAAAGTAGATGAGTATAATAAAGTGAATGTAGGGTTTAATTTATTGTATATGGAAAAGATGCCACTGACCATTGGATTTGGAAATTTTATGCCTAAATATTCCAATTCAGGCTATAAGGGTAATATTACTATGCGATATAAGCTATTAGAAGGTAGCGAAGCCAATTACGTTGGTATGGCTAAAGCTTATAGAAATTATTTGAAAGAAAAGGAGGCTATAAAACAAAATCCTATTACTGATGATGCTCCATTGTTTATTGATATGATTGCTTCAGTTCCTAAAAACAAAATGATGCTTGGAATAAAGTATACAGTGCATGAAAGTGTAACAAGTTTTAGCGAGGCTCAGTCAATACTGGAATCTTTGAAGTTAAAAGGAATAAACAATATAGTAGCACAATATACTTCTTGGGCCAATGGAGGTATAAACAATGATCCTCTTACCAATATCAAAGTAATACGTAGCATAGGGGGGAAGAATGGACTTAGTAAACTACTTGCCTATACCAATGTAGAGAGCATTTTATTTTATCCTACAATTAAGCTTTTAGCCATTGGTTCTACAAAAGGTATAAGTAATAGCAATGGCTTAGCAAGGCATTTAAATAATGTAAAAGCGAAACTTCCAAGATTTAATATGGTAACAAAGCAGACATTTACGACAGAAAGTCTTATCTCACCTAATTATTTAGCTATATACATATCCAAGATAATAAAAAATACAGATAAATTAAACATTAAAAATCTAGCTATTACTGATGTGGGGACTTTGTTATATGGGGATTATAATCCTAAAAAACAGCTTATGAGATATGATGTACTAGATATATATGAGGAAGGTTTATACTCATTAAGTCAAGAGAAGAGTTTAATGTTTCATAATGCAAATAGTTATGTGTTTAAATATGCTAGCAATATTACAGACTTACCAAGTAGCTATAGTGGTCGAAGGGCTATAGATTATGCTGTACCCTTTGTGCAAATGGTTTTAGAAAATGCAGTACCTTATTCTATGGAAGCTTTTAATACAAGGGATTTACAAGATTTTAATGATTACTTATTAAAGGCAATTGAAACAAAAAGTAGTTTAAAATTTATATTTACACATCGTGATGAAAGTATATTTTATACGGATGCTGGTTTTTACAATACTTTAACTGGAGAAAATGATTACTTCCGAACCCAATATAGTCGATGGGAAGATAAGATTGGACTTTATTATGATGAATATAATTATTTTTATAGGAAAGTAAAAGATGCAGAGATGGTAAACCATGAGGTTGTTAGAAATGGTGTGGTTAAAGTAAAATATAATAACAACATTATAATATATATCAATTATACAGATAAGAGTGAAATAGTGGACGGTAATAAAATAGGGCCACATTCATATCTTTTGAAAGAATAGGGGTGATAGTCTATGCATAACCAAACAAGGAGACTAAAAGTTAGTGGCTGGTATTATAAGTTGGAACTTTCTAAAAAGAGAGCCTTATGGGGGTGGATTTTTCTGACTCCTTGGCTTATAGGTTTTCTAGTATTTTTTTTAAAACCCCTAATAGAGTCTATTATTTATAGCTTCAATTCTGTAAAAGTATTATCCGAGGGCGGAATTAGCTTAGAGTTTGTGGGTTTAAAAAACTATATAGAGGCCTTTACTGTAGATACTATTTTTAATAGATTGATTATAACTATGGTTACAACAACCCTTCCTCAAGTTTTTATCGTTATTATTTTCTCCTTACTGGCAGCAATTCTGTTAAATGGAAAGTATTTTGGCAGAAGTGTAGCTCGGACTATATTTTTCATTCCTATTATAATGGGGACCAATATTGCTGAATCAACGCTAGTAGGGAATGATGTTATAAGTCTTGAAATATCCGGAGCAACGGGAGGAAGGATGGCATTTGGATCTAAGTTTATAATTGATATTTTAAGTGAAACGGGGCTTCCTACCGAGCTAGTATCTTATGTTACTGGGGCAGTAAGTGGAATTTTTTCAATACTGGCTATTTCAGGAGTTCCCATACTAATATTTTTAGCAGGCTTACAATCTATATCTCCATCACTTTATGAGGTTGCAAAAATTGAAGGGTCAACGGGATATGAAACATTTTGGAAAGTTACATTTCCAATGATATCCCCCATGATATTGGTATGTGCTATATATAGTATTATAGATGCATTTTTTCGGCATAGTATTATGGTTGATGGTTCAAGATATGCAATTATAAGGCAAATGCAAAATATTGCATTTAGTCAAGCAAAATATGGATTAAGTGCAGCCATGACAACGATTTATTTAATAGTTAGTGTCTCAATTATCGCTATTGTTTCTTATCTAATATCTCGGGTGGTGTTTTATTATGATTAGTACATCTAAAATATCAAAGTATATTCTTCAAAGAGAAAACGCAAAAAGACATAGTAGTGCTTATATAAAAAAACGTTTAAAAACCATAATAATTTCGGTTTTACGGTATTCTTTGATTATTTGTCTTTCTTACATGATTTTATATTCATTATTGCAATTGATATCAGCTTCATTTACACATCCTTATGACATTGGTTCAACTTCGTCTGTTTGGATACCTCAAAGTATAACATTAGATAATATTAAGGTTGCATATACAATTATGAAATATCCAAAGGCTTTTCTCTATACTTTAGGTAGCACTACCGTTGTTATGATACTACAGATGGCCAATGCAGCCTTTGCAGGTTATTCATTTGCAAGGCTTAGATTTAGAGGAAGCAAGCTGTTATTTGGGTTAGTTATATTAACGATTATTGTACCGCCTTCCTCTTTAATGTTACCCCAATATATTTATTTTAGAAATTTTGATATTTTTGGTATCTGTAAGATACTTCTTGGAAAAGAACTTAACTTATTAGGCGAACCGTCATCTTTATTTATTCTATCAGCTTTAGGTCAAGGTCTTAGCAGTGGTTTGTTTGTATATATTTTTTGTCAATTTTTTAGGGGTTTACCAAAAGAACTTGAAGAAGCTGCATATGTAGATGGGGCAGGATTTCTCCGTACTTTTTTTAGGATTGTTTTACCCACAGCGAAACCAAGCTTTATGACAGTTGGAGTATTAAGTTTTGTATGGAACTGGAATGATACTTATTTTCCAAGATTATTTAACCCTACTGATAATTATTTAAGGGTAAGGCTTGCGACTCTTTCTACCCCAAGTGGAGGATCTAGTGCGGTACAAGTTGCAATAGGAAATTCTATATCAAAAATTCCACCAGATACAATCAAACTTGCATCCTCTGCCTATGATTCAGTCATTTTGAAGGCAGGCTCTCTTTTGGCTATTATACCCCTTATTATCTTTTTTTTAATTATCCAAAAACAATTTGTTGAAGGGGTAGAACGTTCAGGAATTGTTGGTTAGCTTTAGTATGAAGCTTATTTAATGAATAAAAAGTTAAGAAAATAAGTACGGCAAGAGAGGAGAAAAAAATATGAGTGAATGGAATGAGAAGCAAGAGGAAGCAAAAGAAGAAGCAAAAGAAGAAACAAAAGAAGAAGTGAAACAAGGGGTTCATAATTATAGTAGTGAAAAAAACTATATCTATCCAGAGGATATTAGATTACAAAAAAAATTAGAATGGTTTAAGGATCAAAAACTAGCGTTGATGATGCATTGGGGGCCTTATTCCCAACTAGGAATAGTAGAGTCATGGGCACTCAGTGATATGGATTCAGATTGGTCTAGAGGAGGTATTGATTGGCATGTGGATGATGCAACGTTTAAAAAACAATATACAGAATTGAATAAAACATTTAATCCTGTCCGATTTGAACCTGATAAATGGGCAGAACTCGCCTATGAAGGTGGTTTTAAATACTTTATATTTACAACGAAGCATCATGATGGATTTTGCATGTGGGATACAAAATATTCGGATTACAAGATTACTTCAGAAGATTGCCCATTTCATGCTCATCATTATGGAGATATTTGCAAACATCTTTTCGAAGCTATGCGAAAAAAAGGCCTTGGAATAGCACCTTATTTTTCAAAAGCAGATTGGTATATTCCCTACTATTGGAAACCTAATACTCAAAGAGGATCTTTTATGTGGAGAGGTCCTTCTTATAATCCTTCTGAAGATCCAGAGACTTGGGAGAAATTTGTAGAGTTTACCCATAATCAGCTTATAGAATTGGCAACAGGGTATGGAAAAATTGATATTCTATGGTTTGATGCGGGATGGGTATGTGAACAGTCAGGCCAAGATATTAGGCTTGGAGAAGTAGTGGATAAGATAAGAAAAGTTCAACCATGGGTATTATCTGTAGATCGAACTATTGGTGGTCTTTATGAAAACTATATTACACCAGAACAATGTATACCAGAGGACGTTATTGATGTACCCTGGGAAAGTTGTATAACAATAGGAACATCATTTTCTTTTGCATATGAAGATAGATATAAAACGCCAAGAGAATTGGTGCATCTCTTGAGTAATGTGGTTGCAAAAGGTGGTAATCTTGCATTAAATGTAGGACCACAGCCAGATGGGAGAATTCCTAAAGGTGCGATTGATAGTATAAGGGGATTAGGAGCGTGGTTAAGACAGTTTGGCGAAGCAATTTATGGAACAAGAATATGTGCACCCTACTACATTGACCAGATTGCTTTTACGAAGAAAGGAAAAACCATTTATGCTATTAAAATGTATGAAGAGGACGAACTTATACCTAATAAAATAATTCTTCCCTATAAAGGTAAAGTAGAACAGGTAACTTTACTAAATAATGGGGCAATACTATCCTTTGAATATGTACAAGAGGGATTATCAGTTTTGCTACCAAAAGACGAGAGCATAGAGGTACCTATAGCACAAGTATTTAAACTCAACTAAAGAGAATATTAGTATGTATAGTCTTTATCCATTACTATGTAGAAAATATGCCTCAATAAAATGGCCTTTAGTAGGAGGGGAACAATGTACTATATAAAAGAAAGGATTAGTAAAATAATTTTTGAATTAAAAAGAAGACAGTATGGTAAGGAACTGATAATTGAAGAGTATGAAGTATTAGAGGGAAATTATTTAACAGAAGAGGACGTGCCAAAAGAGGCAGTTTATCAAAAGGTATCTAAAGATTACCTCTTTGGCGGGTTTGAAAATCACTATGCTTTTAAGTTTGATATTCAAGTGCCAGAAGATTTTCAAGGAAAAACTATAGGCTTATATATAGCAGGGGCTGAAAGTGGATGGGATTATGCTATTAACCCACAATTTTTACTTTATGTAAATGATGAGTTGAGGCAGGGAATCGATTTAAATCATAGGGAAAACATTTTAACCTATGATGCCCAAGCAGGAACAAACTATCATGTTTATTTGCATTGTTATAGTGGAAGGACTCGAGAAACCACTACTTTAAAGTTAAAACTCTTTGCACTAGATAAGGAAACAAGGGATTTATACTTCAATTTGATTACTCCTTATTTTGTCGCTAACAAACTTCCAAAAGATGATATCAATCATATTGAAATCATAGAAATACTTAATGAAACAATTAACTTACTAGATCTAAGAGAATATTATACAGATGCATATTATAATAGTATACGTCTAGCAAACACTTATATTAAAGAAGAATTCTATGAAAAAAAATGCAAGGAAAGTAATATTATCGCCACTTGCATAGGACATACACATATTGATGTAGCCTGGTTGTGGACAGTGGATCAAACAAAGGAAAAAGTATTAAGAAGTTTCTCTACAGTTCTTAGTTTAATGGAACAATATCCTGAATACTTATTTATGTCAAGTCAACCTGTGCTTTATGAATTTGTAAAAGAGAAGTATCCGCCTTTATTAGATAAAATACGTGAGAAAGTGAAGGAAGGTTCATGGGAACCAGAAGGTGCTATGTATGTAGAGGCAGATTGTAACGTAACCAGTGGTGAATCTTTAGTTAGACAAATCCTTTATGGGACAAAAATATTTAAAGAAGAGTTTGGAGCAACTAACGAAGTACTTTGGCTTCCTGATGTATTTGGCTATAGTGCAGCTTTGCCCCAAATTTTGCAAAAAAGTAATATTAAATATTTTATGACAACTAAAATAGCATGGAATCAGTATAATAAAATGCCCTATGATACATTTATGTGGAAGGGAATAGATGGGAGTGAAGTATTAACTCATTTTATTACTACTCAAAACCCTGGCCATAATCCCAAGGAGCATTTTACCACCTACAATGGTATTTTACATCCAGAGACAATGATAAACGCATGGGATAGATATCAACAAAAAGGTATCAATCAAGATGTATTAGTGGCCTTTGGTTATGGCGATGGAGGTGGTGGCGCAACATACGAGATGCTAGAAATGGGAAGAAGATTGTCAAAAGGAATTCAAGGTTCACCAACAGTGAAAATGGGTAAAGTCAAAGATTATTTTAAAAGATTAGAAGCACGAGTTAAAAATAATAAAAAACTACCTAAATGGACAGGTGAGTTATATTTAGAATATCATCGAGGAACATATACATCTATGGCGCGCAATAAAAGGGACAATAGAAAGAGCGAAATTATATATACAGATTTAGAAAAAATACTTACATTTAAAGAAGTAGTGCAAGAGGGATATGATAAAGAAGCTTTAGATAAGGCATGGAAAACAATTTTACTTAATCAATTTCATGATATATTACCCGGCACTTCTATAAAGGATGTTTATGATGTTACACAAAAAGAATATGAGCAATTAGTGAGTAATGAAGGAATTAAAGAAGCTTTAGTGCAGCTAAGTAAAAATATGTACATAGAGAAAGAAGGAGTCCTGGCTTTTAACACCACATCTTTCCAACGTAATACTCTAGTATCTATAAATGCAGAAACAGCTACTTTATTATTAGCAAATGAAAAAATAGCAGAAAAAAATTCTATATTCTATTTTGAAGATGAATTTGGTACTAGATATACAGCACAGATAAGTGCTGATGGTGAAATACTTCTTCTTGACCCAAGTTTTCCTGCTATGGGTTATAAGTTATATCGTTTAGTTGGTTGTGAAAGTATAGATAGCAAAGAAATGGTTATTACAAATCATTTAATAGAAACAGGAAGAATGAAATTGAATTTAAATGATAAGGGTCAACTTGTATCAATAGTAGATAAAGTAAGAAATAGGGAGCTATTGAAGGAGGGGAGAGTAGGCAATGAGCTTCGTGTTTTTGAAGATAGGCCTATGAATTATGATAACTGGGATATTGATATCTATTATAGAGAAAAGTCATGGGCAGTAGATAACTTAATAGATATAGAGGTATTAGAACAAGGGCCAATTCGTGGTGCTTTAAAATTAAGCTATACATTTTTAAATTCTACAATAGAACAAATTATATATGTTTATAATCATACATCTAGAATAGATTTTAAACACTTTATAGATTGGGATCAAAGCCAATTATTATTAAAAACAAATTTTCCTGCGGATATTAATAGTACCCAAGCAACCTATGAAATTCAATATGGAAATATCAAAAGGAATACAACGGAAAACAATACTTGGGATGTGGCTCAATTTGAAGTAGTTGGGCATAAATGGGCAGATTTATCAGAAACAGGTTTTGGTATCAGTATTCTTAACGATAGTAAATATGGATATAGAATCAAAGATGGAGAGATGGAACTCACTTTAATTAAGAGCGGCATAGAACCAAATCCAGTATCAGATAGAGAAAAACACTATTTTGTTTACAGCCTTTTTAGCCACGAAGGAGATTATACACAAGACGTGATTAAAGAAGCATATGATCTAAACTATAAGATACACACTATAAAAGTAGAAGCAAATAGCCAAGGAAAAAAAGTGAGAAATTCTTTTGTAACAACAGATAAAGAGAATATTATTATAGAAGTTATGAAGAAATCAGAAGATCAAAAAGATACTATTATTAGATTATATGAATCTCAAAATAAAAGAACAAAGGTTAATCTTGAGTTTTTACTATCTTATAGTGAAATCATAAGAACAAATCTACTAGAGGAAGACGAGTACAGATTGGCGGAAGATACAAATAAATTATTTTTAACAATCAAACCATTTGAAATAGTAACTTTAAGATTAAAAAAATAAGAGACATCATTTATATAAAAAGGCTTTACTTTTTAGAATTTATATATCTTATACTATGACAGGAGGAAATAAAATGAGTAAAGTTAAAATGATAGGATCAGCATTAAAAAATATGCCTTGGGAAGATCGGCCAGAAGGGCATAGAGAGGTATTATGGCGCTCGAGTAAAAACCCCATCATACCACGTAATGCAACTTCCACTTCCAACAGCGTGTTTAATAGTGCAGTAGTTCCTTATAAAGATGGATTTGCAGGAGTATTCCGTTGTGATAATACTTGTAGAGATATGTTGATCCACAGAGGATTTAGTAAAGATGGAGTGAATTGGGAGATTGATGACGAACCCATTCGCTTTAAATGTGATGATCCTGAAATAGGGAATTTTGTATATGCTTACGATCCTCGAGTGTGCTTTTTAGAAGATCGGTATTATATTACTTGGTGTAATGGATATCATGGGCCTACCATTGGAGTGGGATATACTTTTGATTTTGAAACCTTTTATCAATTAGAAAATGCATTTTTACCTTATAATAGAAATGGTGTTTTATTCCCTCGAAAAATTAATGGAAAATATGCTATGGTTAGTCGCCCTAGCGATACAGGGCATACGGCTTTTGGAGATATTTTTTATAGTGAAAGTCCAGATATGGTCTATTGGGGACGTCATCGACATGTAATGGCTAGGGGGAAAGGTTGGCAAAGTACAAAGATAGGTGCAGGCCCAATTCCCATTGAAACGACAGAGGGATGGTTACTTATCTATCATGGTGTTTTAACTTCTTGTAATGGGTATGTTTATAGTATGGGAGCAGCTCTGCTAGATTTAGATGAACCATGGAAAGTTATCACTAGGGGGAAACCATATATTCTTTCTCCGCAGGAAATATATGAATGCGTAGGAGATGTACCTAATGTGGTTTTTCCATGTGCAGCATTAACAGATCCTGCTACAGGTAGAATAGGGATTTATTATGGAGCCGCAGATAGTGTCACAGGTGTAGCCTTTGGTTATGTAGATGAAATTATAGATTTTATTAAAAAAAATCCATATTAAAAATAAAAAAGTAGATAAAGGCGTTCATAAAACGCCTTTATCTACTTTTTTATATAAGTTAATATTTACTTGAAAAAAGGAATTTTTCCTAAAAAAATTTTAAAGTATGCTCTCTTCATTAATTGCATGGTAACCAGTTGCCGTACATTGTTATAAAATCATAAGGATGATATAATCAACAACAGAAAGACTTTATATCTTAGAAAATGATGATAGCAATTGAATAAAATTGCTAATAGAATCTAAATAATGATGAAGGAGGCCATAATGGGTTACATAACAAAAGAACAAAAAACCTATAGATACGAAACACATCTACATACAAAAGAAGGAAGTGCTTGTGCCAGTGCTACAGGGGCAGAAATGGTTCGTGCTCATATTTCTGCAGGATATGCAGGTATGATTGTAACAGATCATTTTTTTAATGGCAATACGTCCATACCTAGAAATTTACCTTGGGAGACTCGTGTTGCGCTTTTTTGTCAAGGGTATGAAAATGCGGTAGAAGAAGCAAAAGGAACTGGGTTTCATGTATTCTTTGGATGGGAATATGGATATGACGCAACTGAGTTTTTAACCTATGGGCTTACGAAAGATTTTTTACTCGCTCATCCGGATATGCTTTCCTGGAGTATTGAAAAATATTTTAACACAGTACATAAATGGGGTGGGTTTATTTCTCATGCTCATCCTTTTAGAGAGGCTGATTATATAAGAAAAATAAGACTTTTTCCTAATCAGGTAGATGCTGTTGAAGTGATTAATACAAGTCATACCAATCCCAAATTTGATATTAAAGCATTAGATTATGCAAAAAAACACTCTTTGTTGATGATTTCTGGCTCTGACACACATCATACTGATAAACTTTGTGGCGGCGGTATGGAGTTTAATCATGAAATTCATTCTATAGAAGAATTTATAAAAGCCATTAAAAACTCAAAAGATTATATCCTCCTAAAAGGAAAAGAATAGGATTGACATTTGCAGTTTATTTTAGTAAAATTAAACTCAAATAAACTAAAAATTCAAAGTGATGAAACCCATCTATGTAACCTAAAAGCATTTTATTTAGAGATAGAAATAGTGAGAGTCATCACAGAGGAGGGAGAGGGAAACGATGCGCATGATACAAAGTATGAATAATGAATGGTTTTACGCACCACAATTTTCAGAAGAGTATATCAATCAAGATAGGGTGGATCTGAATATTTTTCAACCTATTCGATTACCCCATACGAATATCGAGTTACCTTACAACTATTTTCATGATGAAGATTTCCAATTTATTTCCTGCTATAAAAGAGAGTTAGAGATACCTAAAGAATATGAAGGAAAAAGGATTTATTTAGATTTTGAAGGTGTCATGACTTATGCAAAAGTATATCTAAATGGTCAGTTTGTAGGAGAACACAAAGGGGGATATACTCCTTTTAGCATTGATCTAACAGAGAAGGCGATGTATGGCCAAAAAAACATAATAACTGTTATAGTGGACTCTACAGAAAGACCAGATATTCCACCCTTTGGAGGTTTTATTGACTATTTAACTTTTGGAGGTATTTATCGAGAAGTTTCTTTAAGGGTTGTTGAACAAGTATTTATCCATGATGTTTTTATTAAAACTTATGATGTATTATCAAATAAAAAAAGAATAGAAATAGACCTTATGCTAACCAAAAATGGACATCAGGAAGAGCCATTGATTGCTACATGTACCTTAAAACAGGGAGATGAAGTAATTCAAGAGGTTAGCAAAACCATAGAAAATAATCAGGTTACAATTTCCATGACTGATTTAGAAAATATAGCTTTATGGGATATTAAAAATCCTTGTTTATATCATATGGAAGTGCAACTTGCTTCTCAAGATCAAGAAATAGATCGAGTAGTAGAACGTTTTGGATTTAGAGAAGCTATTTTTAAAGCAGATGGTTTTTATCTAAATGGAGAAAATATAAAATTAATAGGTCTCAATCGTCATCAAGCTTATCCTTATGTAGGCTATGCCATGCCTAAACGAGCACAACAAAAAGATGCGGATATTCTAAAGAATGAACTAGGTTTAAATATTGTTCGTACCTCTCACTATCCGCAGTCGAAGCATTTTTTAGAACGATGTGATGAAATTGGTCTACTTGTATTTGAGGAGATTCCAGGCTGGCAACATATTGGTGGAAAGGAATGGCAAGACCAGGCTGTAAAAGATGTAGAAAAAATGATTATAAGAGATCGAAATCACCCATCGATTATTATTTGGGGTGTTCGTATTAATGAATCTGGTGATCACCATGAACTTTATACACGGACCAATGAGCTAGCACGTAAATTAGATCCTACAAGACAAACAGGCGGAGTTCGTTATTTCGAGAAAAGTGAATTTTTAGAAGATGTTTATACGATGAATGATTTTATTCATGACGGAGGCCTTCGGAAAGAGCTGGCCAGAAAAACGAAAAACTTTTCAACCTATGATGCCACAGAAGATACCCAAGATGATATGATCGCTTTACGAGATCAAAAACAAGTGACAGGTTTAGATTATGCGGTACCCTATATGGTAACAGAGTATAATGGACATATGTATCCAACTAAGAAATTTGATCAAGAAGAACGTGTTATGGAGCATGTGCTACGTCATGTTAGAGTGCAAGATGCTTCCTTTGCCGATGATGAAATTTCAGGAGCCATTGGCTGGTGTGCTTTTGATTATAATACACATGCAGATTTTGGTTCAGGTGATAAGATTTGTTATCATGGTGTTATGGATATGTACCGTCTTCCTAAGTTTGCTTCCTATGTATATAGAAGTCAAAAAGATCCAACAGAAGAGATTGTCTTAGAACCTGTTACTTATTGGAGTCGAGGAGATCGTAGTATGGGTGGAGTAGTTCCCCTAGTCATTCTAACCAATTGTGATTATATTGAATTTTATTATGGAGGCGCATCTAAAGGGAAGTATTATCCAGATAAAGAGAGTTTTACAGGGTTACCCCATCCACCTGTTATTATTGATGAACTAAGCGGACATTGGGGTTCTAGGTGGGATGACGTATCTTTTGTGGGATATCATAATGAGAAAGAAGTAATCCGAAGAACTTTAAGCCGAAGTCCAGTACCTGTGGAATTAGAAGTTATTGCAGACGATGACCTACTTTTTGCTAAGGAAAAAGATGTGACACGGGTTGTTGTGAAAGCATTAGATCAACATGGAAATCTTATGCCTTTCTTGACCAATCCTATGGTGGTAAAGGTAGAAGGAGCCGGAGAGCTAATAGGGCCTAATCATCTAGCTTTGATTGGTGGCAGTATCGCTTTTTGGGTTCAAACTACAGGAGATAAAGGAAACATCCAGATTCAAGTAGCCAGTGAGCGTTTTGCCACACAAGAGATTACAATCAAGGTAGAATAAATAAAAAATACTCAGCCCATGTAAAAGTTGGGCTGAGTATTTTTTATGAACTAGGAAAGCTAGTTTTGCTTGCAGTGACCAAAGATTCCTAGTTCACTTGAAAAAAGGGGTTTTTAGCATTTTTTCATGGAGTGAGAAGTGAATAAAATGAGATTGACACAATGATGTATATTCAGTAAAATTAACCTAAAAGGAAATACTTATTTTTAATGTGAAAGAAGTGGAATAAATGGCAACGTTAAAAGATATTGCAGAAAAAGCTGGAGTTTCTATTACTACTGTGTCTAGGGTATTAAACTATGATGATACTTTAGGTGCTTCAGAGGAAACAAGACAGAGGATATTTGAGATTGCAGCACAACTTAAATATAAAACAGTTAAAAGTAGAAAGCAAAGTAAATCTTTTCATGCTGAGTTTCCCAAAAGTATGATAGAGCCACCTATTCGAATTGGTATTGTGCAAAGTAGCTCACAGCAAGCAGAGCTAGCAGATCCTTACTATTTATCTATTCGCATGGGAATAGAAAAAGAATGTGAAAAGCAGAATATTATTTTAGAAAAAATAATAAGTATAGAAAGTATAAATGATAGAAATTTGATTTCTAACGTAGGAGAAATTTATCAAGATATTTTAGGAATTATTGCCGTAGGACGACTAAATAATAGAGAAACCAAATTTTTAGCACAGTTGGGTCTACCTATTGTATTGATAGATGAAAAGCCAAGTATTTTAGAAATAGATTATGTTAACATTGATTTGGGTAAGGCCACAGAGGAAGTTTTGATTTATCTTATGAAACAAGGGCATAAGCATATTGGTTTTATAGGTTTTGAAGGACACCCAGAATGTAGAGATCAAAGGGAAGTAACTTTTCGAAATTTTATAAAAAAACATCAGATAGCTACAGAAGAAGATATTTATTCTACTGATGAAATGGCAGCAGGTGGATATGTAAAGATGCAAGAAGCCATTGAAAAAGGGGAGTTACCTACGGCATTTTTTACAGCAAATGATTCTATTGCCATTGGCGCTTTAAAGGCATTGCATGAATATCAGATTAAAGTTCCTGACCAAGTGTCTATTGTAGGATTTGATGATATCCCTAATGCAGAATATACAGTCCCATCTTTAACAACAGTCAGAGCTTATACAGAATATATGGGGGAAACAGGGGTTAAGTTGTTATTGGATCGTATTAAAAATGGAGATTCTGAAATTGGGAGAAGAGTATATATTCCTACACAAATGATTATTAGAGATAGTACAAGGTAATAACAAAAGTGAAAAAACGCATTTTTCAAGAGAAGTAGGGAAACTTAGTTCAAAATAGATATGTTTAGGCACCATTAAAATATTGTGTCTAAACATATTATATGAGGGAGTATGCCTATGAAAGTTAATAAGTTTTTCGGAAAGCGCAGTATAATATTCTCTTTCTTAATTTCCTATCTTTGTGTTTTTATTGTCCCAATATTGAGTAATATATTCATATATAAAAAATCATTAAAGGTTGTGGAGCAAGAAATAAATCAAGCGAATACTGATATGCTACATCAGGTACAGCAAACTTTAGACAGTCGATTGGTAGATGTTAACAACCTATTATTACTCATTAGTTTAGATAACCGTATATTAAGTCTTATGTATGCAAAAGACCAATTAAATGCAGTAAATAAATATATACTTCCTCAAATGATTGATGATTTACATTCTTACACAGTAACCAATAGTTTTATAAAAAATCTTTACGTATTTTTTAAAAATACTGATTTAATTATTACACCTAATGTTTCATTTGACACCCAATATGCCTATAAACATTTTAATTATAGCTCCATAAGCTATCAAGAGTGGTATGATATAATGACTGAAAAGTCTCACAATAAGGTGATTGTATTTTCCAAAGATCATAATAAGCAATCAAACAAAAGCATTGCCTTTGTTCAAAGTATACCTATGCAGTATAAAAAAGATCCTTTAGCATCTGTTGTAATAGAATTGGATACAGCAGTTTTTTGATAGAACATCCTCAGACGGGATATTTAGTTACAGCACCGTCTAGCTCACCAGAAAATATTTTTATGACCCCAGATGGTCAAATGGCTTCGATATGTGCAGGCCCTACAATGGATATACAAATTATATGGGACTTATTTACTAATGTTATTGAAACTATAAATATTCTAAAGATAGATGAGGATTTTAGTGAACAACTAATAAAGGCAAGGGAAAAACTACCACCTCTTACGATTGGAAAACATGGTGGTATACAAGAGTGGTTAGAGGATTTTGAAGAATACGAAGCCGGGCATCGGCATATATCTCATTTATTTGGGCTCTATCCTGGAAAACAGATTACGGCTGAGACAACGCCTGATTTAATAGAGGCATCTAAGATAGTTATAAAAAGGCGTCTTGCGTATGGAGGCGGACATACAGGATGGAGCCGAGCATGGATTATTAATTTTTGGGCCCGACTGAGAGATGGAAAGGAAGCCTATCAACACCTACTCGAATTACTTAAGCAATCAACTTTACCTAATTTATTTGATAATCATCCGCCTTTTCAAATTGATGGAAATTTTGGAGGGACTGCTGGTATAGCTGAAATGCTCTTGCAAAGCCATAGTGGAGTTATTCACCTATTACCTGCCCTTCCACCCCAATGGAGTAGAGGAGGTGTAAAAGGATTACGTGCTAGGGGAGGATTTGAGGTAGATATAGAATGGGCAGATGGTGAATTGCAAAAGGTTCATATTCGATCTACAGTTGGTGGCATATGTAAAGTATATATGCAAGATTTTGTGAAGATTGAGAAAGAAGGTAAAGAAATCCCAGTACGCTGGAGTAAAGAAGGAGTCATTGAATTTGACACCCATGAACAAAGTGATTTTAATATAACCATAAGAAGATGACTAGGGGGTTCAAAGATGAAAGATAAAGTTAAGATTGGGATCATTGGTCTAGGTGGCCGCGGTATGGGTTTATTAGAGGGCGTTATTTTACATATGCCAGATGTGGAGATTTTAGCCTTATGTGATTTGTATAAGGATCGATGTGAAGAAGGAGTACAAAAGGTAGAAAAAATAAAAGGAGTACGTCCTATGATGACCCAAGAGTATACGGATGTTTTAGCAATACCAGAAATTGATGCTATTGTATTAAGCACCTCCTGGGCAGATCACATTGATATTGCCATTGCTTCCATGGAAGCAGGAAAATATGTTGCTTGTGAAGTGGGTGGAGCGTATTCTATTCATGAATGTTGGAAATTGGTAGATGCTTATGAAAGAACAAAAGTACCTTGTATGTTAATGGAAAATTGTTGTTATGGTAGGGAAGAACTAATGATCCTAAACATGGTCAAACAAGGTGTATTCGGTGATATCATTCATTGTGCGGGAGGATATCATCATGATTTACGAGAAGAAATTGCTTATGGAAAAGAAAATAGGCATTATCGATTAAAAAATTATATTCATAGGAATTGTGAGAATTATCCAACTCATGAAATTGGACCCATTGCACAAATTCTTAATATTAACCGTGGAAATAGGATGGTATCTCTAGTATCAGTAGCATCAAAGGCAAAAGGATTACATGACTATATTAAAGAGGAAAAAAATGAAGAGATAGAATTGATGAATACAGATTTTATGCAAGGGGATATAGTTACAACAATTATAAGATGTGCTCGTGGAGAAACCATCACCTTAACTCTTGATACTACATTACCCAGATATTATTCAAGAGGATTTACAGTACGTGGAACAAAAGGTGCTTACTTTGAAGAAAATCATTCTATATTTATTGACGGTTCCCATAATAAATATGATTTTTACTGGAAAGAACAATGGGGTAATGCAAAAGATTTTAGAGAGCAGTATGAACATCCCATTTGGAAAAGGTACTTAGAAGAAGGTATAAAAGGTGGCCACGGAGGTATGGATTGGTTAGTATTTGCTGATTTTTTTGATAGTGTAAAGAAGGGAATAGAAACATCACTTGATGTATATGATATGGTTTCTTGGATGTGTCTTTCTGCTTTATCGGAAGATTCTATTGCTATGGGAGGTCACCCTGTTGCAATACCTGATTTTACAAATGGTAAATGGATTAATAGATAAAGTAAAATACAAGTTCTGTTGGATTCAATGGAACTTGTATTTTATCTTGTAAAAAAATTTCAGCAAATATAGGTAATCTTTGGTATAATGAATATATAAATATCTATTTGGTAAATACAAATACTAAGCAAAGAGAATAAAAGTTTTTATCGAATATACAAAAGAAAGATAAAGAGGTGACAGAGATGGATCTAGATCAAGAAAAGCAAGAGCAAAAACAACGCAAAGAAAAAATATTGAGTTTTATTCGGAATAAAGATTATCAACCTTTGAAGATCAAAGAGTTAATGATGATATTAGCAGTCCCTGCCGAAGATCGAAAGATACTAGAAGATATCTTAAAGGAATTGATGGAAGACGGATCTATTATTCAAACAAAACGAGGGAAATATGTAGCACCAGAGAGGCTAAATATGGTTGCTGGTATTTTTCAAGGGCATGCAAAAGGATTTGGTTTTTTAATTTTAGATGATCCTACTTTGGATGATATTTTCATTCCTAGTGAATTGGTTAACGGAGCCCTTCATCAGGACCGGGTTCTATGCCGAGTGAATCGACCTAATTATGGAGGACGAAGGGCTGAAGGAGAAGTACTACAGATTTTAAAGCGAGGAAAAAAAGAACTAATCGGAACCTACGAAGAAAGTAAAAATTTTGGATTTGTAACAGCTGATGATCAAAGGTTTTCCCAAGATATTTATATTCCTAAAAAATCAGCAGCAGGAGCCGTAACTGGTCATAAAGTTCTTGTTCAAATTACAGATTGGCCTAAGGAACGAAGAAATCCCGAAGGAAAAATTATTGAAATCCTTGGTCATAGAAATGATCCGGGAGTTGATATTCTTTCTATTATTTATCAGTTTGAACTTCCTATTGAATTCCCACAAGAGGTTTATGACCAGATATCAAATATCCCTATGGAAGTCCAAGACCAGGAAAGAAAGGGGCGTAAGGATCTACGTTCTTTGCGAATGGTTACCATTGATGGAGCAGATGCAAAAGACTTAGATGATGCTATATCCATTGAAAAAAGTGAAGATGGTGGATACCGTTTAGGGGTGCATATTTCTGATGTCAGTCATTATGTAAAGGAACACTCACCTCTTGATAAAGAAGCCCAAAAGCGTGGTACAAGTGTGTATTTGCTAGATCGAGTGATACCTATGCTACCTTATCAGCTATCTAATGGGATATGTTCTTTGAATGCAGGTGAAGACCGGTTAGCCTTGACCTGTTTTATGGAGATCAATAACAAGGGTAAAGTAGTAGATCATCAGATCGTGGAAAGTGTTATACGAGTAGAAGAGCGAATGACCTATACGGATGTTCAAGCTCTGTTAGAAAAGCCAGATGAAATGCTTATTCAAAAATATAATCATCTTATACCATTCTTTAAGGATATGGAAGAATTAGCAAGCATTTTACGAAAAAGACGTAGTAAACGAGGTGCTATTGATTTTAACTTTGAAGAAAGTAAGATTATTCTTGATGAAAAAGGAAAGATCTTAGAAATTCGAGCGGCTGAACGAAATACAGCCACACGGATTATTGAAGAGTTTATGTTGATTTGTAATGAAACCATTGCTGAACATTATTTCTGGCAAGACACACCCTTTGTCTACCGTGTGCATGAAGAGCCAGATCCGGAAAAAATTCAAAAACTATCAGATTATATCTATCATTTTGGATATAGGATCAAAGGGACAGGGAATATTTTGCACCCAAAAGAATTACAAAAACTAATTGGAGACATTGAAGGCTCACCTGAAGAACAAGTAGTTAGCAGATTGATCCTGAGATCGCTGAAACAGGCTAGGTATTATACTCAAAATGAGGGGCATTTTGGATTGGCTGCCAAGTACTACTGCCATTTTACTGCCCCTATCCGTAGATACCCAGATCTTTTGATTCACCGTATTATTAAGGAACAGTTAAAAGGAAAATTGAGTAAAGATAGGTTTAAATATCTACAAAAGGCCCTACCTGATCTGGCAAAACATGCCTCGATGATGGAACGTGTGGCAGAAGAGGCAGAGCGTGAAGTAGAAAAGCTGAAAAAAGTAGAGTATATGTCTGATAAGATTGGGGAAATTTATGAAGGTATGATTACAGGTATCACATCCTGGGGCTTGTATGTGGAATTACCTAATACGGTGGAAGGATTGGTTCATGTAACTAGTTTAGATGATGATTATTATATCCATGATGAAAGAAACCATCTGTTTTTAGGAGAGCATACCAAGAAA
The DNA here is from genome assembly GCA_012799415.1 of Candidatus Epulonipiscium sp. Taxonomy (GTDB): domain Bacteria; phylum Bacillota; class Clostridia; order Lachnospirales; family JAAYNZ01; genus JAAZLH01. The sequence continues at coordinate 33,718 of JAAZLH010000120.1, forward strand.
ATTTATCGATTAGGAGATCAAGTCAAAGTAGAAGTGATACGAGCCGATCTCATTCAGAGAACCATTGATTTTCATATTGTACACTAGAGTAAAAAAGTGCAAACATCAGGTTTCAATGTTTTGCACTTTTTAATTTCTCAAGGTATTCTCTCTTCATCATGGAGGGAGAAATTTTTTTATATTGTTTAAATATTCTACTAAAGTAGTTTAGATTATTAAAACCACTGGCTAAGGCTACTTCTGTAACATTCATATCAGTTTGTTTTAGCAATGTTTCTGCATGATGAACCCGCAAAGAAGTAATGTATTCAGTAGGAGTTTTGTTTGTAATCTCCTTAAAAACTCGGCAAAAATGAAAGCGACTAATATTTGCTAAAGAGCAGAGATGTTCAAGGGTTATATCTTCAGTATAATGGTTATCAATAAACTGTAGAACAGGATTGAGCCGCTCGATATTTCGTATACGAGCCTGGTATTCTTCTTCGCTTAAAGCAGTGGTAGCATGATGACGAAACAAGAGAGTAAGCAATTGAAAAACAACAGATTTAACGGCTAACTCAAATCCCAAATCCTTATTTTCTAACTCTTTTACCAAAGCCATAATACAAGATTCAATAGCAGGATTATAAGAAATTTTATTTTCAAATAAAACACGGTTCTGTTCAATAGGAGTAATATATTTAGTTTCACAATTATCCAAAAACTTACTTTGCAACAAACGAGTATCCATAATAATACAGTAGTAGTGAATAGAGGAAGAAAGGCTATATCCACGATGGAGATCATTACTATTGACTACAATTAAATCCCCTGGGCTTACTTTAAAAGGCTTTGAATTACAAAAAATAATTCCTTCTCCTTCCATAAAAAAAAGAAATTCTAGTTGCTGATGCCAGTGAGTAGAAAAAATTTCCGCATTACTTTTAGCAAAAGAATTTGAAGCAGCTTTAATAGGAAATTGAGGATCTGGCATGGGCATAATTTCGTGTAAAGTATAATCTTTTTCTTTGATCATTATGTTTAACCCTCCTTTCAGTATTCACCTATATGTCTTATGCTATCATAAAAACAGACAAAATAAAAGAGATGAAAAGCAAAATTGTGCTAATATCTAGCAATTTACTGCATTACAAAGCTTTTGATTTACAGTATAATGATAAATAAGAAATAAAAAAGTAATAATATAGATATACTTAAATAGTAATATGTTAAATTTTAAAAATATAAACTTAAAATGACTAAGGAGGCTAAATATATGAAATTAGGAGTTAGTTCATACAGTTTTAGTCAATTGATGAGGACAGGAAAAGCTACATTATTAGAAGTAATAGGAAAAGCAAAGGATATGGGATTTGAAGTAATTGAGTTTATTACCTTTTCACCACCTGAAGGGGAAACACTTGAATCCTTTGCGGCTCGAATTAAAGAGGAATGTCAAAAAGTTGGTATAGAAATGGGTAACTATACCATAGGAGCAGATTTTTTAAACAATACGGGTGGAAATTGGGAAGCAGAAGTAGAAAGATTGAAGGGCCAAGTAGAAATTGCACGTATTTTAGGAGCCCCAGGTATTCGTCACGATGCTACTGCTGGATTTCCAGCAGGTTATCCAGGTCCAAAAGGATTTGATGATGCATTACCACTTTTAATTCAAGGATGCCGAGCTGTGACGGAGTATGCTGCAGAGTTTGGAATTAAAACCATGGTGGAAAATCACGGGTTTTTCTGTCAAGATAGTGAAAGAGTAGAAAAATTAGTGAATGGTGTAGCACATCAGAATTTTGGGGTTCTTTTAGATATGGGGAATTTCCTTTGTGCAGATGAAGATCCAGCCAAAGCAGTGGGACGTCTGATGCCTTATGTTTTTCATGTTCATGCAAAAGATTTTCATGTAAAATCAGGTAACGGACCGAATCCTGGTCAAGGTTGGTTCCAATCCAGAGCAGGGAATTATCTACGAGGGTCTATTATTGGCCATGGAGATGTGCCTATTACACAATGTATTAATATTGTTAAAAAGGCAGGTTATAACAATACAATTTCTATTGAGTATGAGGGAATGGAAGATGCAGAAATGGGTATTGCTATAGGCCTTGAGAATTTAAAAAGGTATTTAGGATAAAAAATAATTAAAACGCCTTCCGTATACAATGATATGGAAGGCGTTTTAATCGTATTTCAAACTAAGAAAACTCGTCTTGCTTATAGAAGACCAATCTTTCCTAATTTAAAAATGTGTTTCTCAATTTTATTTTATTTTAATTAAGGCATAGAAATTGAAATAATTTAATTGGACAGTATCATCTCTTTTTTCCCCTTCTACATTAAAGAAAATAAAAGTAATTTTAACATTTTCATTTTCTTCTACGAACATTAAATCTTCACGAGAAAGTTGCTGATGATTAGATCCATACTTTTCATACAATTCTTCTCCAAACTTACTTAAAAAATCATGGTATAGTAATTGGCCATTTTTTTCTAAAGAGATTTCTCTTGTTTGTGAATCATATAAAACTTTAATATCCTCTAACGAATATTGGGTGGAAGCATAATTGTTACCAAAATCTAAGAAATAATCATAGTCCTTGGTAGGTATGAGGCGGACTTCATCACGATTAGACATATAAGAGAAATATTCTCGTCCATAAGAATAGTCCGGATATTGATAAGAGAAACCAAGAACTTGATCCATTTGGCCTGTTGTAAAGGAGGCTGGGAAATAGGAAAGTCGATCTAAACCATGGATCCTATTTAAATAAGAAATTTGCTCACTAATAGCAATCTGATCTTCTTTTGGTACCGTAGAAGAAGGAATAATTACATTTTCTTGTAATAATTCATTTTTAATTAAAAGTTTTTCTAAACGGTTTGCTTGGCTAACAAAGGATAGGTTTTCATGACTCCAAGGACCAAAGACAGATAAAAAGGCTAAAATAGATAGTGATGCCAAGAGCCAAACCGTTTTAGGTTTTTTAAAGAAACCCAGATATAGGATAGAGCCTGTTACCCAAAGACCGGTTAAAACAACAAAATAACGGTTGGATGTAATTCCATATTCATTAATTCGAATACCAATAGATACAAACATAATTATTAAAATAGGAACAATCAATTTACTTAACCAGAAATAAAAAGTTTGAGCCCATTTATTTTTGGAACGTATAGAGTCAATAAAAAAGAAAACTACAGTTGTAATAATGGAATACCAGAGGACTAAATGAGCAACCAAGCCTTGTGGCCATTCCTGATTAACCAAAATTTTGGCAAAAAATAAATACAAAATAACTGTATAAGCTGTTAATAAAGGCATTACAATATAAAGTAGAAGAACTTGAAATGCCTGGGGAAAAGAAAAAGAAATTTTGGATAAGGGTCCCTGTGGTATAGCTGCCAGAAAGAAAGCAGGCGCAAAAATACCTACAGAGGCAATCCATAGATCCATATAAATTTCTCCTTTAATGGAAATACCTAAAAGCCTATCAATTGTAAAGAAAATTCCTGCTAAGCCCAAAAATAAAACAATTGTATAAATGCCAGTTAGAAAAAAGCGTCCTCCTAGTCGAAGAGTATATAGCTCAAAATCATGTGAATCTGCAGAAAAATAAGGGAGAAAAATAAAACCTAGGTATAGAGCAATACTTACAGCAGCATAACGAATACCAGTGAGCATTTCTACATCTTTTAATAAGAATAGATAGTATGCACCTAGTAGCAAAAGGCCGCCCAAGTAAAACAACCAAGGGGACTGAGAGCTTTTCATTTCGGTAATTCGTTTTATACACAAGGAGAGAGGGATCCCCAAGGCTAAGGTCATAGTAATTCGCTGGTAATACTCTAAGGTAGATGAATTCATAGAAGAACCTTCATGAACAAGATATATTAACAAAAAAGAAGTCAAACTTGTCATTAAAATGGTAATAGGAAAACGTTGAATAGCAGCGTACATAGACTGTATTCCATTTTTTAAAAATACACGGATTTTCATAATATGCACCTCTTTCTTTATTTTACGTATCAATGATCCTAGTAAAAGAATGCCCTGTGCCATAAGGAATATTCAAAGATCAAGTAGGGAGTTTACTCACAAGTATGAATATATGTTTATTATATAGAAAAATTCTATTTTAAGCAAAGGATTTTTTCGTACTAAGTAGGACTATCAGATAAAGGTGTCCTTATTTAACCTTGAAAAAAACATAATAAAAATGCTATAATAAGACAGATTAAATATTGTATGCAGAAGAAAGGATTTTAACAATGAAACAGGATATAAAGGATGTACTAGTAAGTGAAGAAACTTTAGCAAAGAGAGTAGCAGAACTAGGTCGTGAAATATCAGAAGATTATACTGGAGAAGAAGTTACTGTTATTGGAATTTTAAAAGGTTCTAATATTTTTTTGGCAGATTTAGTTCGTCAAATTACAATACCAGCATATATGGACTTTATGGTAGTATCCAGTTACGGAAATTCTGCTCAAACGAGTGGAGTTGTTCGTATTTTGAAAGATTTAGAAGAGGATATTGAGGGTAAAAATATTATTATTGTAGAAGATATTATTGATACAGGATTAACCTTGGCTTATTTAAAACAAAATTTATTAAGCCGAAAACCTAAATCCCTTAAAATATGTACGCTTTTGGATAAACCTGCACGTAGAGAAATTGAAATTCCAATTGATTATAAAGGTTTTGAGGTACCTGATGAATTTATTGTAGGATATGGTATTGATTATGCTGAAAAATACAGAAATTTACCTTTTGTGGGAACGTTAAAAAAAGAAATTTATGAATAATCTTCATACCATCTATTCCTTTTTGCGTATATAAAGATAGATCCAATTATAAAACACCTTTAAATGTAAGCTCATAAGGATGTAATATTAGAGATAATTGGATACGAATTTATATAAATATGAACCTAGTAGCCTGATATGTCTCTTACCCTTGGGGAGAAGATCAAGCTCTTGGATAAAGTAAAAAAAGGGAGGAAGCTAAGATGAAAAAAAAGTTGTATAAATCAAGAGATAAAAAAATTGATGGTGTTTGTTCTGGTATTGCAGAATACTTTGGAATGGATCCTACATTGATTCGTTTGATTTGGGTGGTTATGACTTTTGTAGGATTTAGCGGTGTCATAGCATATATTATATGTATGATTGTTATGCCAGAGGCACCAGTAGGTTATGACCCAGATAAGGAAATCATTATTGAGGATGATCGTTACAACTCAAACTAAGCTAGTAAGTATCATCATATTGCGTAGTTCAAAAGGCCAACCTTTATTTCTTTGATAGAAGTAGAGATTGGCCTTTTTGAAGTTTTAAGTCCTTTACCTTCCATTATACAAAATAGTGTGATATAATCTAAAGAATTTATAGAAACGTTTATTTATGAGTAGAGGGAGGATATCAATATGAATTTATTCTATAAAAGTACACGTGGTGGGCAAGAGGATATTGCTGCATCAGCTGCAATTATTCAAGGAATTGCAACTGATGGCGGACTATTTGTCCCTGAAACAATTCCAATATTGCAAGAATCGCTTGAAAACTTACAAAAATTATCCTATCAAGAATTAGCTTATGAAATTATGAAATATTTTTTTACTGATTTTACTGAAGAAGAATTGAGAAATTGTATTCAAGGTGCTTATGACGAGAAGTTTGACACATTTCTTATTGCACCTGTAGTTTCTACATCAAAAGCATCTTTTTTAGAACTTTTTCATGGACCAACGTTAGCTTTTAAGGATATGGCTCTTTCAATTTTACCTTATTTATTAAAGACTGCTGTCAATAAACAAAAAATAGACAAGGAAGTAGTTATCTTAACAGCCACTTCAGGAGATACAGGTAAAGCAGCCCTAGAAGGTTTTGCTAACGTAGAGGGGACAAAGATTATTGTGTTTTTTCCAGAAGATGGTGTTAGTCCTGTTCAGAAACAGCAGATGGTAACTCAAAAAGGTAATAATACATATGTCATTGGAATAAAAGGAAATTTTGATGATGCACAAAATGGCGTCAAAGCTATCTTTACAGATATTGTATTTCAAGATCAATTACTAGAAAAGGGCTATTTATTTTCCTCAGCTAATTCCATTAATATTGGACGCTTAGTTCCCCAAATCGTATATTACTTCTATGGGTATTTTCAGATGATTCAACAAGGAAATCTTATACTAGGAGAACAAATGAATGTAGCAGTTCCTACAGGAAATTTTGGAAATATATTAGCAGCTTATTATGCTAAAAAGATGGGTCTACCTATCGGCAAATTACTATGTGCATCCAATGATAATAAAGTATTATATGATTTTTTTGAAACAGGGATATACGATCAGAAACGAGATTTTATGGTTACAATTTCCCCTTCAATGGATATTCTTATTTCTAGTAATCTGGAGCGTTTATTATATCATATAAGTGGAGATGATCCTACACAAGTAAAAATGTGGATGGAGCAATTAAAGACTGAAGGAAGCTATCAACTAAACGAAGAAATGCAAGAGAAATTAAACAATTTTTATGGGGGATATGCCACAGAAAATGCTACAAGAGAAAGTATGAAAGATTTATTTGCTAAAACATCTTATCTTATGGATCCTCATACAGCAGTAGGATATGAAGTTTATAGCCAATATCAATCTGTAAGCAAAGATCCACGGCCTACGTTGATTATTTCTACAGCCAGTCCTTATAAATTTACAAAAAGTGTTATGGAATCTATTGATAATAAATATAGTCAATGGGATGATTTTGAACTTATTACTGAAATGCAGAACATATCTAAAGTACAGGTTCCCAAAACGATTCAAACTTTAGAAAAGGACGAGATTCTTCATAAAACTGTGTGCGAAGTAAATGAAATGAAAGAAGCTGTTGCACAAATATTAGGAGTATAGTTAAGTGCAAAAAGACTACTCTAGGGTGTGAAAATAATTCATTCCTAGAGTAGTCTTTTTTTAAATCGGAGAGATTTGGATTATTTGTGGAAGGTCAGGTTTACTAGTTTACTGGGAAAAGTATATCTCTTATAAAAATTTATACGATAGTAGGAGCACCATTCTGTATATAAGCTGAGAGTAATGCAAGAGTATTGAGCATTCCATTGATATGAGTACGTTCTATTCCATGAGAAGCATGGACACCTGGACCAATAAGAGCACCACGAATATTTTGACCTCCTCGAAGTGCAGCAGATACATCAGATCCGTAATATGGGTAAACATCTAAAGCATAGGAAAGATTATTTTCCTTTGCTAGTGATTGGAGATGAGATATCATATGATAATCATAGGGACCAGAAGAATCTTTTACGCAGATGGATACATCTTGTTCTGTACAAGTTAGATCATCTCCCATAGCTCCCATGTCAATAGCTATCAATTCTTGGATATCGTTAGGAATGTAAGAAGCTCCATGTCCTATTTCTTCATAAACAGAAATAAAAACTTTGAGGGTATATTGAGGTTTTATTCCTGTACGATGTAGCCATTCTAATAAGCCAAGTAAAATGGCTACGCCAGCTTTATCATCAAGATGTCGCGATTTGATGAAGCCATTATTTAGTAGAACCGTACGAGAATCAAAGGAAATGAAGTCACCAACTGCGATCCCTAAATTTTCAACATCCTCTTTAGAGGAAACTGCTTCATCTAGGCGAATTTCCATATTAGACTCATTACGTTCTAAATTTTTTGCATCAGCATAAACATGAACGGAGGGCTGGATAGGTAAAATTGTGCCTAGAATTTTTTTGCCGTTTCGAGTATGAATGGTACAATACTCTCCCTCTATAGAAGACATCATATAACCACCAATAGGGGTAAAACGAATGGTACCTGAGGATTTAATAGAGCGAACCATAGCGCCTAATGTATCGACATGGGCTGATAATCCCAAAGTATAATCGGATTTTGCACCAGGAATAGTAATAACACCACAACCCTTTTGGGTGTACTCCATAGAATAGCCTAGATGGCTAACCATTTTCTTGATTTTTTCCATGATTTGATGGCAGTAGCCACTGGGACTAGGGGTTATTAAAAGTTCTTCTAGTACTTGTAACAGATATGTTTGATTAAATGCATCTTTCATCTTTATCCCGCCTTAATAATAAAAATTTTATAATAACTTATAATAACATATATTTTTTACTGCATCAATCATTGATCCTTAGTCGTTCATTGACGAACTTAAGAGAAAGACATATAATAAGAGTATACCATATTAAGGTAGAAAAAGATAAATTTTAATAATTAGGGATGCAAGAGAAGTCTTATGGCTTTCTCATTTAAAGAGAGTTTAAGATTATAAGACTGTGTATTTATAGGGTGATTAATGATCAGAAAAAGAGAGGAGATAGAATAAAAATGATAAAAGAAGTACACTATATGGAATATGCTAAAGAAGTAGTAGAACAACTTCCCAAAGGTGCATTTCTAACAACAAAAAAGGGTGAAGAAATAAATACTATGACTATCGGATGGGGAACTTTAGGTCCTATATGGAATCGTCCAATTTTTACTGTTGCAGTTCGCTATTCTAGGCATACCTATGATATGCTTGAAAAAGGATCAGAGTTTACCATCAGCTTGCCTTTAGAAAATAATGATGAGATTAAAAAGGCCTTAGGTGTTTGTGGCAAGCAATCAGGAAGAGATATTGATAAATTTATGACTTGTGGATTGACGGTTATCCCAGGACAAAAAGTAAATGTACCTATTATTGGAGAATGTGAATTACATTATGAATGTAAAATTGTATACAAACAAGCAATGGAACCAGGAGTCCTTGATCCTTCTATCAAAGAACGTTTTTATCAAGGTAGCAGTAATTATCATAATAATTACCATGTAATTTATTATGGAGAAATTGTGACGAGCTATTTAAAATCTACAAAAAATTCTTTATAAGCTAAAAGACTTCTTTTATTGAAACACGTATATATTAGCAAGAACAAAAACAAGGAGGATTTTATAATGAGAGAAGAAAGAATGTTAATTTTACGATTGTTACAAGAAAATAAAATTACTGCCGAAGAAGCAGAAAAGCTTTTAACTGCCCTAAATCAAGGTAATGTAGATGAAAAGGATAAATCATCTAAAAACCGTACAAAAGAAATGGAAAACAAGTTGAAGGATTTGGGTGATACACTAGAAGATTGGAGTAAAGATTTCAGTAAGAAGTTAGATAATATTGTAAAAGAGGTAGAACCTAAACTTAAAAAGGTGACAAAAATTGTAGTAGATAAAACCACATCAGCATTTGATGAAATTAGCAAAGAATTTAAAAAAGAAGATCATTGCTGTAGTAATAATGGATCGGATGATGATTTTGATGATGACGATTCCTATGAAGATTATAGTGCCTATGATAGTAATGACCAGCAAGAATAAACATACTTTGCACCAATAGAAATCCCCTTAGAAGCTTCTTTTTAAAGAAGCTTCTAAGGGGATTTCTATTGGTGGAATAGGCAAGTTGGCCTTGCTTGCAGAAGTTCTAAATTACCTAGCTCATTTAAAAAATATTTTTCAGTTTTCTTAACAAAAGATTATTCAGGGTTAACATGAACCACTACATCTTCAATTTGCGGGAGATCTTTGAGTTGTTGTTTGATTTCTGCCGCTACACTATGTCCCTCATACACTGTCATGGTCGCAGGTACGGATACCTTTACCAGAAGAATAAATGATAACCCTACAGGTTTAGCTCTAACATCATCTACATGACAAACACCTGGTACTTTTTTCATGATTTCAATAAGATCTTTTTTAACTTTTTCATCGATATTAGAATCCATTAAAACACCATAGGCGCTGATAAAAATCTGAATCCCAGTGTAAGCAATCCAAAGAGCAATTCCCATACCAACAAAAGCGTCTACCCAATAGATTTTCCATGAACCTAAGAATATACTAAGCAAAGTAGAGAGGGTAACAAAAACATCATTACGATGATCCTCTGCATTTGCTAAGACCAAAAGATTTTCTTGTGTTCGTCCTATCTTTCTACAAAATAAAAACAAAGAGGCTTTTACAATAATAGTAATTAATGCTACGAGCAACAACCAAATGGAAAAAACAAAATTATTTTGGGTTTGCCAAGATTGCAAAGAGTTCCGGAAAATTTGGTAAGCTACTAATAAAAGAGAAAGACTAATAATTAGAGAAAAAATATATTCAGCTTTTCCATGACCAAAAGGATGCTCCTCGTCATGAGGACGACTTGAAATCCAATTACCAATATAAGTCATAATAGAAGAAAAAACATCACCAGCACTATTAAGTCCATCAGCGATCATGGCTTGGCTATGACTTATAACTCCTACACTTAATTTTAGAACAAGCAATACGATATTAGATAAAATACCTAGTAGGGCCACTTTTTTTGTTGATTTATAACGATCCATAGACGAACCTCATTTCATTTTCTTACGTACTATAGGAAATCAGATTTTCCTAGTTCATTTGAAAAGGTGTATTTTAAAACTTTTTATGTATTAGATTTAAATCCAGCTAAATGCAAAGAGTGTCACATTGACAAATAATAGCTTGTGTCTTACTATGATATTAAAGAGCATTCTCAAAAACCTTTATATAGAAATAAGAGATGCAATTGCATCTCTTATTTAAATTTTGTATGACCCGAAATGCCGTTCCTGCATTTTGACACCTAGCCAAGCTAGGTGGGTGTTCGTAGCAGAGCTTTTGTCTTCCTAAAAGACCAAAGTCTTAGGCATGACATCCCTTCTGACGTGTGGAACTCCCTTATAAATGATGTAGGTTCAAAATAACAGGTTGTCGAACATCTCAGGAAATAATCAAATTTAATATCTGATCGTATATTTATTATAGCGAACTATGTTCTGTTTTGCAAGGGAAAAAAAGAAATGTAAAAAAATTACTTTTTAAAAGAAAGGCGCGTATCAAATGAACTTAACAGAAAGACAAAAACAGATGATTGCAATTGTAAAGAAAGAAGGACCTATTACAGCTCATAAAATTGCTGAGATCCTAGGATATTCACGCTCAACCCTTCGTTCAGATCTAAATATATTAACTCATTTAAATATTTTTGAAGCAAAGCCTAAAGTAGGATATGTATTAAACGAAGAACCTATGGTACAGAATCAAGGTAAAATTCCTCAATTTTCTTTTCCGGTTAAGAAAGTCAAGTCTCCTGCTGTTTGTATTACAGAAAATAGTTCTGTTTATGAATCCATCGTTCAGATGTTTTTACATGATGCAGGTACTATTTTTGTTGTTGATGAAAATGAATATTTATCTGGTATTGTATCACGTAAAGATTTTCTAAAAAGTATTTTAGGTCATGTGCAAATTCAAGACATTCCTGTTGGTGTAATCATGACGCGGATGCCTAATATTATTATAACTACAGATGAAGAAACAATTTTAGAAGCGGCAAAAAAGATTATTCATCATAAAATTGATGCATTGCCTGTTGTCGAACAAGTAGGTGAAGGGCAATATAGAATTACTGGTCGTATTTCTAAGACAACACTTTCAAATTTATTTTTAGATATCGGTCAAGAAAGAATGTGATAAAATAAACATATCTTGATTTCCAACTCAATATGGTGTACTATATTAAAGAATCTAAAAAATAAGGCGCTCTATTGAGAAGGAAAACTTATAATAAACAAATAAAATACATATATATTCTACAAATAGTGCGTATAAACTAAGACTTACTCCAGAGGGAGTTCTAACTCCTACTGAACGCGAAGGCGGTGAACTAGTACCCTTATGGTATGTTATCTCGTGTAGTATAAGGATTGAGAGTTCCTTGACTAAACAGATAAAATATGGTAAAAGATGTAGTAACTACTAACGTTTTAAGATGAGGAGAGAAGAATGACAATGCAAAAAGGTAATTGTTTGGTGGGACAGTCTGGAGGACCAACGGCTGCTATTAATGCGAGCTTACTAGGTGTAATCCAGGGAGCCTTAAAAGATCCGATGATTGAAAAGATCTATGGTATGGTAAATGGAATAGAAGGATTTTTAAAAAAGAACTTTCTAAATTTAAGTGATTTGTTTCAAGAAGTGGAACAACAGGAACTTCTTAAAACCACACCAGCTATGTATTTAGGTTCATGTCGATATAAACTGGCGTCTAAACAAGAAAACCCAGGTTTATATGAAGAAATTTTTAACCAATTCAAGGAAATGAATATACGGTATTTCTTCTATATTGGTGGTAATGATTCTATGGATACGGTTTGGAAGTTATCACAATATGCGAAGGAAATTTCTTATCCGATACAAATTATTGGCGTTCCAAAAACCATTGATAACGATTTAGCTGGCACAGATCATACACCTGGATTTGGTTCTGCTGCTAAATATGTAGCGACATCTTTGTTAGAAATTATTCATGATACATATATTTATGATATTCCTTCTGTTACTATCGTAGAAATTATGGGACGTAATGCTGGATGGTTAGCAGCTGCCAGTGCCTTGGCAAAAAAGGGGTATCACCACAGCCCAGATTTAATTTACCTTCCCGAGGTTCCCTTTAATACCTACGAATTTTTAAAAGATATTCGAGAACTACAAAAAGTGAAAAAAAATATTATTGTTGCAGTGTCAGAAGGTATTAAGGATCAACATGGTCAATATATAGGAGCTCAAAATATAGGTCAAGGAACAGACGCTTTCGGCCATGCCCAATTGCGTGGTGCAGGGAAGGCAGTAGAATATATGGTTAAAAATGCTTTAGGTTGTAAAGTACGTTCTATAGAATTAAGTGTACTTCAAAGGAGTGCTTCGCATATTGCTTCAGCTACAGATTTAGATGAAGCTCAGTGGATCGGGCAAGAAGCTGTGAAGGCCGCAGAAAATGGCGTTACAGGCCATATGATGGTTTTTGAACGTATATCGCAAGAACCTTATCGTCTACAGGTGGGCTCCGTTCCTGTAGAGAAGGTAGCAAACTTAGAGAGGGTTGTACCCAGAGAATGGATTAATGAAAAAGGAAACAATGTAACGCAAGAAATGATAGATTATCTTCAGCCTCTTATATTAGGAGAAGTATCTGTGCCTTATTGCCAGGGTATCCCTAAATATGTAGATATTTCTCATCTTCATTCTCAGAAGAACTAGGAAATATCATACCCAGCCTAAAAAATACACAGATTGATCACTTAAAACAGCCTCCTAATCATCAAGAGAGGCTGTTTTTTCATTCCAAAGACTCTCAACTAATGATATAATGAATGGGGTTAAGTGATAAAATTCATGTAGCAAACATAAAATAGCTATATAATACATATGACAACCTTTTAAATTAGCTTGAGATAGGTAAAGGAAAGAAAGGACGAAAAGAAAAATGGGTAAAGGACTTAGAAGAATATTATTGTTCAGCTTATTATGGATTAGTATTGCATTGACTAGCTGTACTTTGAACTTTAATGAAATAAAACAACGGTCTGACCAAGTTGAAGGTCCATCTACGTCTCCCTTGCCAATAGATAATTCTGCCACAAGTCAGGGGAAGAAAGTGATGAACATTCCTGTCAGTAGAGCAATTGCAGCAAAGATGATTGCTCTAACTTTTAATGATCCAGGAGATATTGTCGCCTTAGATCGAGAAATAAAATTTGACGATACAGATCCAAGTAAATGGTATGACATTTATATTAATGCAGCTGTGATTCAAGGTTTTATGAATGGTACAGATCAAAAATTTTTCTCTCCTTTAGATCCTTTAAGTATGGAACAAGCATCTTTTCTTTTACAACGTATCAACCCAGAAGAACCTACTACTTTTATTCCTTTAACGGAGGAAAATAGAAAGGAGCCTATTTCTTATGATCAATGGGTAGAAGCCTATTTATCTTGTTTAGAAAAAGGAAAAAAAGATCAAACTCTTCAGCAAGCTTATGGCCTTGTAACAAGAAGCTTGGTGATTATAGGAACACCAGCTAATACCCCAGAACTTCCACCCTGGAGCATGGGGACGGATCAAGGTATTTATGGATTTTCTGGATTAGTTATGGATAGTTATATGGATCAAAAAGTTAGGTTACTCGTAAGAGGTACTGAAATAGTTGCTTTTTTAGATCTTATCGAAGAAAATCCTACGCTAAATCATGTTTATGTACAAGAAATGACACACGAGGCAATTACAATTTTTCTTGGTGGTATTAAGCGTAGTTATCCCTATGATGGAAATAATATCACACATATAGGGGAGATTGCTGATTTAACTTTACAAAAGGGAGTAATAACAGATGCGGAAAGTTTTTCTACGGAATTTAGAGACCGAATTTTGCGTGTAGGAACGACTGATATGGAACTAGAAAACCATAAATTAGTTGAATTTTGGGATGATGTAAAAATCTATTCTACAATAGGGGATAAGCTGACTTGGAAAGGGAAATCTGCCTTGATTGTGGGGACTAATATTGCACGTTTTGTTGTAAAAGATGATAAAATATGTGCAGCTATTATTGATCAATCTGCATCTTTATCTAATATAAGGGTAGCTTTACACACTACAGATTTTAATGGATTGTTGCACAAAGAAGTAAAAATTAGTGGGGCAGAAGGGTTTATTGTTCAACATGGGCAAGAGGAAACAGCTTTTGAGAGTGGAGAAGTGTTTGTTATTAACTCGCAAACAGTATGGGATACTGAAAAAGACCCAAGAATTTATATCCGGCCTAAAACTTCCGAGGGAATGTTAGAAATACAAAACATTGTTCGTGGTTGGGGAGAAAATAGAAAGAGTCCTTCTTATCGAGGCATTTTAGAAATAAGCAAAAGTGAAGGAGGATATACTATTATCAATGAGGTTAATATTGAAGAATATCTTTATAGCGTGGTTCCAAGTGAAATGCCTGCATCTCATGGTGTTGAAGCAGCTAAGGTTCAAGCTGTAACAGCCAGAAGTTATGCACATGCCCAGATGTATAGTAATCGCTATCATGCCTATGGTGGACATGTAGATGATAGTACTTCCTGCCAAGTGTATAACAATACACCAGAAAATCCTATTTCTATTCAAGCTGTAACTGAAACGAAAGGCCAGGGAATTACATTTAAAGGTGATGTAGTCAGTGCTAATTTCTTTTCTACTTCATCGGGTTATACAGCGAATGCAGGAGAGGTATGGCCTAATTATCAGACTCAGGCTTTTCCGGGGAGTACTCCACCTTATTTAGTTTCAAAAAAACAGTATGAAGAAGGTAACTACGGTGATATGAGTCAAGAAGAAAATGCATATCGTTTTTTGAAAACAAAGACGATCAATGGTTATGATCAGAGCTTTCGCTGGTTTCGATGGGAAGTAACGATGACCCAAGATGAATTAAGTGCGTCTATCAATGCGAATCTAGAGCAAAGATATAGCGCTAAGCCTAAACTTGTCAAAACTTTAGATGAAAATAACATTTTTCGCATTCGCCCAGTTCAACATATTGGAGAACTCCAAGATATTCAAATTTATAAAAGAGGGCAAGGAGGAAATATTATGGAAATGATTCTTATTGGGACAGAAAAGACTGTAAAGATAGCGACAGAATATAATATCCGATATATCCTTCGTCCTATGCAATACCTATCAGGCAAAAATCCCATTATTTTAACTCAAGCAGATAACACAGAAGTGGTAAATTTTTCAGCTATGCCATCGGCTTTCTTTGTTATGGATAAGAAAAAAGATTCAGCAGGTAAACTGGAATCTATTACTTTTTATGGTGGAGGATATGGGCATGGGGTCGGCATGAGCCAAAATGGGGTAAAAGGTATGGTAGATAAAGGATATGATTATAAACAAATTTTACAACATTATTATCCAGGAACCCATGTAACCTCTATTTTTAATTAGTAAAGATTTTTTCGTCTTATATCAATAAATTTCTTGAATAATAAATACCCCCTTCTGTTATAGAAGGGGGTATTTATTATTCAAGAAATTTAAGCAATACCCTTTCCCAGAAAGCAATTCTGCCATCAAATCGTTTCTGAGGAGGTTTTTGCTGTTGTTTTTTTAAAAATGCTAAAGATGCATTAAATTCTCCACCCATAATAATGATGATACTACTAATATATAACCAGATAAGTAAAGCTATAATACCACCAATACTACCATATGTACTAGAAAAATTTGCGAAGTAATTCACATAAAAAGAAAAAAGTATAGAAACAATAATCCAAGCAAAGGTAGCAAAAAGAGCTCCAGGTATAGATTCTTTTAAAGTTAACTGACGATTGGGAGTTGCTCGATATAAAAAAGCGAAAATAAGAATAAGAATACTTAAAGATAAAAGAAAACGGATTAGGCTCCATATCATTGTAAAGGCAGGGATGATTTGAAAAAAGTCAAAAAGATATTCACCTAGTGTATTTCCTATTACCAGAGTAGCAAATGTAAAAATAATCATTAAAGCAAGTGCGATAGTATAGACCAAAGCAATGCCACGAATATGCCAAAAAGGGCGAGTTTCTTCTTCATCATAAGCTTTATTGAGTCCTCGTATTACAGCAATAACACCTTTAGAAGCAGCCCAAAGAGTACCAAGCATACTAAAAGAAAGTAACGTTTGGCTACGATTATCTACTAGACCCTTAGCAAAAGAAGTAATTAGTTCATATGTACTTTGAGGAACCAAATGGATAAAATTAAATAAAACTTGCTCACTGGTTAAAGGGGTATAGCTAAGTAAGGTCAAAAGAAAAATCAAAAATGGAAAAAAGGATAAAATTAGATAATAAGTAAGTTGGGCACCCAATGCAGGAACTTCATCTTCTCTAAAACGGCAAAAGAGATCATAAAAAAGATAAATCAGCTTCTTTTTGGACATAAGCACCTATCCTTTCGTATTGATCTATTTATTATACCAAAAAACCACCTATCAAAAAGGTGGAAGTTATCATACTTGAGCAAGTCTATAAGCCGAGTTCTGTAT
>JAAZLH010000121.1 GCA_012799415.1 Candidatus Epulonipiscium sp.
ATTAGCAAAAGATATTGATAATAAAGTATTTTTTGATGCTCTAGAACAAACCATCAATGTAGTAAGGAATAATCTTGATCATTTTACTGAAAAGTTTCCATCAGCAGGAGGAGTAGATGGAGTTTATCAACCTACAAATAATGCAGATACCTTCTTATATTCCGATTGGACAAGTTCTTTTTGGACAGGTATGGTATGGCTTGCTTATGAATTGACAGGGGAAGAACGCTTCAAAGAAGTTGGGCTCATTCATTCAAAAAGCTTTAGAGAACGGTATGAAACAAATGATATATTAGATCATCATGATATTGGCTTTTTATATAGCTTGTCTTGCGTTGCTGCTTATAAGATAACAGAAGATGAATTTTCTAAAGAAACAGCTCTTTTAGCAGCAGAAAAATTAGCAGGACGCTATCGTGACAAGGCAGGTATTATTCAACGAGGAGGCCCGTTGGATGATCCAGATCATTCATCAGCAGGAGAATTCATTGTTGATTGTTGTATGAATTTACCCTTATTATATTGGGCTGCAAACACAACAGGAGAAAGAAAATATTATGATATGGCCTATACCCATATTCAAAAAGCAGCTACTTATATGGTTAGAGACAGTGGAGCAACTCATCAAAACTTTAAAATAGATGTTAGAACAGGAGAGCCTATTCGAGGTTGGACTAGCCAAGGAGATGGGGATGATCGTGGCTGTTGGTCAAGAGGACAATCTTGGGCTATTTATGGATTGCCTTTAAGCTATCACTATACAGGAGATGCAACATTGCTAGAACAAACAAAGAATGTGGCAAATTACTTCTTAAATCGTTTGCAATCAGATTACTGCGCTAACTGGGACTTTCTTTATACGAAGGATGAAGATCAAAGGGATAGCTCTGCTGTAGCCATTACAGCTTGTGGTCTTTTAGAATTGGCAAAACAATTGCCTTTATCAGATCCTGACAGAGAGGTTTATGAAGCGGCAGCAAAAACACTCATGGCAAAATTAATTGAAAATTACATGTATAAAGAAGATGAAGGTTCTAATGGAATTTTGAAAGCAGGAGTTTATGCGTATAAAACTGATTTATGTGTAGATGAACCAGTTATATGGGGAGATTATTATTTTATGGAAGCTCTTGTTCGTCTAACTCACTATTTTAGAATGTACTGGTAGTAAAAAATCTGGTGATAGATAATCATAAAAGAAAGAGGAGAATAAAAATTAGAGGAGAAATTCTGTTCAAAATCAATGATTTAAGTATTATTCAGTGGCAAGACGATGGAAAAACTTATGGCCCTCTCTTAGAAGATGGGAAAATTGGATTTCGGCAAATGGCCCCTTTAGTAGCAGAGTATGCAAATTTAAAAGTGTATGAGCTATGATAAATAAAAACCTATTAAAATAATAAATATATAATCTAATGTATACTAGGGTACAGCTTAATAGCTCCCAACCAGAAAGTTTTATTATGCTTTCTGGTTGTTTTTTAATTCCGGTAATCTCCAGGCGTAACACCAACAAATTTTTTAAAAAATCGGATGTAGCTTCTTACATCATTATACCCTAATAGCTTGCTAATCTCAGCAACAGAGTGATTAGTGTTACAGAGCATATCTTTTGACTGTTCAATCCTATATATATTTAGATATTCAGATAGCGTTTTGCCAGTGGAAAGCTTAAAAATTCGATTTAAATAAATATGATTTAGTCCTACTTGTTCAGCGATTTCAGCAACAGAGGATGGTATGAACAATATTATATTGAGATGCTAGAGGGGAAGATAGATATTGATAAAGGGATAGAAGAATTAAGTCAGAAATAGTACTATGATACTAAATAATAGTCCTTTATACAATAAAAAGTAGCTGAAGACTTTTATGCCTTCAGCTACTTAAAGTGCTATATTAAGATTTTCATATTTACATAAAATGAGGAGGAACATATCTATGAATAAAAAACCAAATATTATTTTTATTTTATCCGATGACCAAGGTGCTTGGGCCATGAATTGTGCAGGAAATTCTGATGTAATCACCCCCAATCTAGATCGCCTTGCTGCCAGTGGCTTACGATTTGAGAACTTTTTTTGTGCATCTCCAGTCTGTTCACCTGCTAGGGCTTCTATTATGACAGGAACCATTCCATCAACTCATGGTGTACATGATTGGATTCGGGGTGGGAATGTCCATAGAGATACTCCAGAAATTAAGGATCATCCAGCTTATGATAGTGAACATGAACCAATTCAATACTTAAAAGAATTGACCACATATACAGATTTATTAGCACAAAATGGATATACTTGCGCATTAAGTGGAAAATGGCATCTAGGAGATAGCTTAACTCCTCAACATGGGTTTTCAAAATGGTTTACTATTGGGCGGGGAGGTTGTGAGTATTATAAGGCAGATATCGTACGGGATGGGAAAATATATATAGAAGATCGTTATATTACAGATGTTATCACAGAGGATGCGCTAAAAAATATTGATGAGCTTTCTGAAGAAAAAAAACCTTTTTATTTAAGCGTTCACTATACAGCTCCTCATAGCCCTTGGGATGAAAAGAATCATCCTAAAGAAATTTTAGATTTATACAGAGACTGTAAATTTATGGCTACTCCGGATCTTCCTATACATCCTTGGCAAATTGAAAGTGCACCTTATGGGACAGGAGAAGTGAGAAAAGATTTATTGCGTGGATATTATGCTGCTGTAACTGCCATGGATCAGAATATTGGTTTGATATTAGATAAACTAGAAGAAAAGAATCTGCTAGATCAGACTTTGATTATTTTTACTTCTGATAATGGGATGAATATGGGGCATCATGGGATTTGGGGAAAAGGAAATGGGACATTCCCGTTGAATATGTTTGACACTTCTGTAAAAGTTCCTTTTATTATTTCTTATCCTAAAACAGTACCAGCCAATCAAATATGTGATAAAATAGCTAGTCACTATGATATTCTACCTACTATTGTTGATTTTTTAGATTTACAAGGAGAAGTGCAGCAAAAGCTTCCAGGCAAAAGTTTTGCTGATATTTTAAAAGGCCAAGATAGTGATGATAGTGGAAGTATCGTTGTTTTTGATGAGTATGGACCTGTTCGAATGATTCGAAATAAAAAGTGGAAGTACATTCATCGTTATCCTTATGGACCCAATGAACTATATCATATAGAAGAAGATCCTAATGAAGAAAACAATTTAATTGATTCTGCAGAGCATCAGGATATCGTAATTGCCATGAAAAAAGAATTAACGAACTGGTTTTATCAGTATACAGATCCAAAAGTGGATGGAGCTCGTGAGAATGTAACTGGTATGGGGCAGTTACGCCGAGCAGGTGTTTATGCAAAGGGACAAAAAGTATATCATGACCGGTAAATAGGAAGCAGATAGAAATAAAAGTAGCTAAAGAAAAGTAATCTTACTCTTCTTTAGCTGCTTCTATTTTTTCTGCAAAGGCTTTTGGGGTAAGTCCTGTATATTTACCAAAGACTCGGATAAAACTATTAGAACTATTAAATCCAACCATAGAACTTAGATCAGCAATTTTTATTTGAGGATCCTTTTCAAGGAATTCTTTAGCTTTTTCAATTCTATATTTATTGAGGAAGTTTTTAAAAGTATCATCACTTAGTTTTTTAAATAATGCACTACAATATTTTGGGGAAATATTAAACTTATTTGCCATATCATTCAGCATAATATCGTCAGAATAGTTTTCATAGATATAATTCAACATGTCTGCTAGTAGCTCATCATCCAGACTATTGTTTTTAGCGTTAATAGTTTCTATAATACCACTAATAATTTCTTTGATTTGGAAAATAATATTAACATTGTTCCATGAATTATATAAGTTTTCAAAATCAATATGACGATTGAGTAAGTTTTCAGGTGTGGTTTTTAGCTCTTGGAATACACGGTTTAAGGTTCCAATAAGTACAAAAATAAAGTTTTTCAATGTATCAGGAGCTAGGTTTCGATGTTGAATATTTTCACGAATGAGTTCATCGAATATTTCAATGGCGGTTGTTTTTCCTTCAATGATGTTCTGAATCAATCTATTTTCAGTAAGCAAGGGATAATAGTAAGTTGTAGCAACTAAGTCCGCTACCTGTTGCATAGTAAGAATTTCGCTTTTGTCATACAAGTATTTGTATTCCAGTATCTTCAATGCTTCTTTAAAGCATTCATTGATGTTATCAATTCCTTCTTTAATATCACTAATAGAAATTTTTAGTTCAATGTTTTCATCAACTGAACTGGTAACAGATAAAACCATTTTTTTAGCACTTGCAAGTGTGTCAGTTTGTATAATAATGGCGCAGGTGTTGTGATTAATATTAATATACTGTAGACTGTCGTACTCTTGAGTAGAAGAGTAAATATTATTTTTGTATAAAAATATTTCATTATCTGAAAATTCATCGATAAAATTTTGAAACTCAATTAAGGCAACACAATAACGGGCTGACTTAAGCCGATATGCATCGTAAATATCACGATCAATGTCAAATCCAAATAATAGATCACGGTAAAAACGTTGTGAAACTAAGGCGTTTTTTTCAGCAATAGCCGCTTGAAGCTGATGGGTTAATACTGTGATTTTGTTGGTGTTTTGTTTTAAAAGTTGAAACTCATCAATAATTGGCTTATCAGAGCCTTCAGGCACGATATCGGAAATAACTTCTTTAATAGGCTTATAAAGACGCTCTGTAATGGTTTTGGAAACCAAGAGAGCCAGCAAGAGAAGTAAAATAAATGGAAAAATGATATAGGTTAAAAGCTGTACTACATTCAATCCAATATCATCATAGATATAGGCAATAGTCCAATCCATCCCAGTGAATTTGGAAAGAAATACATTTTTATTTCCATATCGAAAATAATCATTAGGTTCTGCAAAATCTAAACTAGCTAGATAGATGCTGTCAGCCAACTCTTTGTTTTGTTCATCAATACTGCTGTAAGCTAATATTTGATCCCTATCAAAAAGAATAAACTTTTGACCTTTGTCTTTGCCAAAGAAGGTATGATAGGGGATTTTAACAATATAGAGCATATTATTTTGATTGTATTTTTTCTTTACAATGTAATAAATATCTTCTAATTGATTTTCAGAATAGGAAGGGAGAATCAAAGTATTTACATTATCCTTAAAATGATTAAAGATATAAGCAGCCTGCTGGCTGTTTAAAGATGTTTCATTTGCAAAAAACATATCTTTACTAATTGTACCAGATCTTGAGATGACAAAGGATGTATCATTTAATCTTGTTGCAGCAATTTCATAATCCACAAGAGATAAATCCGCAGTAATCTTTCGTAATTGGTTATAGGCTTGCAAGGAACTATGGTAATAATCAGAGAAAGTATCAGCCCTAGACCACTTTTCCAAAGCAGGGCTTTGCATTAAATCATCTAATGCTTTTGTAATTACAGTTATGGAGATATCTGCTCCATTTGTTTTCGTATAAGCAGCTTGTTGCAATGTATTTAAATAGTGATTTTTTTTATTTGTGGTAAAAGAGATGCCAACAATAAACATTAGAATAGAAACTAGCAGAGTACTAATGAAAATAAAAGTTTTGTAAAGCTGTTTTTTATATTTACCCACTATCATATGCCACCCTCGACTTATATTTTATGATTTCTACTCTCTTATTATAACATTATTTTTGGTAATCAATCAACAGAAGAGACTTGTATAGTGGACAAAAGGGAATAATGAAGATGAGTAGAGAATTGGTGATGCAAAAATGAGCCATACTGTAGATCAATAGAATATTGATGATTTACAAATGAGCCAATGGGATGCTAAAGTTGAGACATGACAGGGCTCACTTTTGAAAAGGTGAATTTAAACTACGTTAAAATTTTTAAAAATGGAGGCTAGCGAAATGCTAAATGTTAAAAAAGCAGGAAGGGTTATAAAGCGTGATTGGGATTTATATCTTCTTCTAATACCGGGTGTAATTTGGTTTCTTATGTTTGCATATAAACCCATGGTAGGACTTAGAACTGCGTTTTATGATTATAATATTTTTCGTGGGTTTGCAGGAAGTACATTTGTAGGATTTGATAATTTTATAGAATTTATTAAAGGTCCTGATTTTATCAGAACGGTGAAAAATACATTGATGATTGCATTTTGGCAAATTGTCATTTGTTTTCCAGCACCAATTATTTTAGCTATTTCAATTACAGAAATGAAGAATAAATTTGTTAGTAAGATGACACAAACAGCTACATTTCTTCCTTATTTCATATCTGTTGTAGTGGTCTGTGGTATGGTTGTAAACTTTTTATCCCCCAGTACAGGGATTATTAACATGATATTGGCCAAAATAGGCATTACACCTAAATACTTCATGGTATTACCTCAATATTTTAGAGGTGTATATACGACTATGACCTTATGGCAGACAACAGGATTTAATGCAATTGTATATATTGCTGCATTAGTAGGGATTGATCAAGAATTGTATGAGGCAGCCACAGTAGATGGAGCTGGAAAGTGGGATCGAATACGTCATATTACTTTCCCAGGTATTATTCCTACCATTGTAGTTATGTTTGTTCTTAATATTGGTAAGATTGTTAAGGTTGGATATGAAGCCATACTACTTCTATATAAACCTTCCACTTATCAAACGGCAGATGTAATCGCTACTTATGCTTACCGTGTAGGTATCGAAAATGGAAATTATGGACTTGCTACAGCAGTAGGGTTATTTGAAGCAGTAGTAGCACTAATTTTAGTTGTATTTGCAAATAAATTGAGTCAAAGAATTACAGAAAATGCTTTATGGTAAAAGAAAGGGGATTATTATGGAAAAATCAGCAGGACTGGTGATCAGCCGAGGTGAAAAAATTTTTAATGCAACAATGGTTGTGATTGGAATTGTTATCACCATTTTTGCCTTGTATCCGCTCTATTATGCATTGATTGCCTCTTTAAGTAAGCCTTTATATGTTGAAAACGGTAGTGTCATGTTTATGATTAAAGGATTTAATTTAGAAAGCTATCAAAAAGCTTTTCAAAAAGAAGGGATTTGGTTAGCCTTTGGCAACACCATATTTTACACTGTAGTTGGTGTGCTAGTGAATATGGCATTTACTACAACTATGGCTTATGCCCTTTCAAAAGAAAGATTGGTCGCACGTAAGTTTTTTACGTTGTTTACAATATTCACTATGTGGTTTAGTGCTGGTATGATTCCATTATATATGACATTTAAAGATTTTAATTTACTTGACACTAGGACAGCCATTATTTTTGGTTTTGCTATCAATACGTATAATTTGATTATTATGAAAAGCTTTTTTGAACAAGTTCCCGCTTCTTTAGAAGAAGCAGCTTTTATTGATGGAGCAAGTAACCTGACTATATTTTCAAAAGTATACTTACCGCTTTCAAAGCCAGCTTTAGCAACCATAGGAATGTTTTATGCAGTAAATCGATGGAATAGTTATTTCTGGGCTATGAACCTGTTGAATGATGATAGAAAAATGCCATTACAGGTATTGCTTAAAAAGCTAATTGTGGATCGAGTTGCTAATGAAACAGAGGCAGCTATTATTACAGTAAATTCATTAAGTTCACCAACTACTGTTATCTATGCCATTATGATTATGGCCATCGTTCCGATGCTTATTGCCTATCCTTTTGTACAGAAATATTTTAAAACAGGAATGACTTTAGGAGCTGTTAAAGGGTAATATCTGCTTAAACTAATGTTTTAGAGGTAAAATGTTTTACGAGTGATTAAATTCTCATCTGAGATTTTAATTATAAATTATATTTAATTAAAGAAGGGGAGACTATTTATGAAGCTAAGAAAAGTATTGGCATTACTATTAGTAGTAAATATGATGATTGTTTCTTTTGCAGCTTGTGCGCCTAAAAACAAGCCACAACCCGATAATGGCAAAGGAAACGTAACAGATCAAACACCTGATAAAAATGAGGGTAAAGAGCTTGAAGGCAGTCTGATTACAGAAAAACCAACAAAGTTTACTATCTTTTTAAATTTCAACAACATGCCTTTTAATCCGGAATGGAGAGTTTGGCAAGAGATTGCTAAAAGAACCAATATTAGTTTAGAAGGAGTTATTTCACAATCAAACTCTAATGAGCAGGAAGCTTTTAACTTAATGGTATCCTCAGGAAAATTAGCGGATATCATTGGTTATGTAGATGCTTCTGAGCTTGAAAAGCTTGGTCGAGATGGTGGAATTCTTCCACTTAATGATTTAATTAAAGAACATGCTCCCAATATTCAGGCTGCTCTTGATAGAGATGAAAGATTTAGACAAACGGCAGTATCACTAGATGGAAACATTTATCAAATACCTAAAAATCAAGAATTGATCACAGCAGAATTTTGGTGGATTCGACAAGATTGGCTAACAAAATTGGGTCTTGAAGTTCCAAAAACAGTAGATGATCTATACAATGTATTAACAGCATTTAGAAATGAAGATCCTAATGGAAACGGACAAAAAGATGAAATTCCATTGTTTGACCGTGCTGGACATAAAATGCCAGACGAATATTTATATCTATGGGATACAAGCTTAGAGTTCTATCCACGTAATGGAAAAATGACTTTTGAACCTATGGAAGAAAACTTTAAAACAGGTGTACAAAATATTGTAAAATGGTACAAAGAAGGGCTTATTGACCCAGAAATTTTTACCCGTGGACCAAAAGCAAGAGATATTCTTCTTAGTGGAAACCTTGGTGGAGTAACTCATGACTGGCCAAGTGCGGGTAACTATAATACAACTTTAACTGAAACAATTCCAGGCTTTGAAATGGTTGCTTTTGCTCCTCCAGCAGATCAGCATGGTGTAGTAAAAGAACGTACAGCAAGATATCCAGGGGTAGGTTGGTCTATTTCTTCTCAATGTAAAGATCCTGTTACAGTGATTAAATTTATGGATTACTTCTTTACAGAGGAAGGTTCAGATTTAGTAAACTGGGGTATTGAAGGAGAAACTTATGTTGTAAATCCAGATGGAACAAAATCTTATACTGACGTTGTTATGAACTCAGATCAAACACCTATCGGTTATTTACGTTCACTAGGAGTTCAATATCGTATTGGAATGGAACAAAATCCTGCATATGAATATGCTTTTATGACTCCTGCCGCAAAAGCAGCGACAGAGCTTTATGAGGAAAATAGAGAATGGTTTGAAAAAGATATGCCTCCTTATTTAGATGGTGCATTAGCATTAAAATATACACCAGAGGATGAGGCAGAATACAAAAAAATTATGTCCAGCATTCGTCCTTATGTAAATGAAAAATTCCAATCTTGGATGCTTGGAACAACTGATTTCAATGCAGAATATGATAGCTTTATTGCTGAACTTAAAACAAGAGGTATTGAAAAAGCAATTGAGATTAATCAAAGAGCATATGAGACGTTTCTTGGTAAATAAGTAAAGATGAATGGGCAGATTGATAATCTGCCCATTTTTATGAACTAGGAAATTTGCTTTATAAGGGATTAAACTTTCCTAGATCACATAAAAATCATATTTTTTACGTTTCATTGAAATATATAGGAAAGGGGAAAAACAAATGGCACAATCGCCGAATCTTATTTTTATTATGACTGACCATCAAAGGGCTGATAGTATTGGTATGGTACAAGATGGGAAAGAGGTGACACCAGTTTTAAATCAGTTGGCTAAAGAGTCTGTTGTATTTACAAAGGCATATAACACTTGCCCTTTATGCGTGCCTGCTCGTACTGCACTGGCAACAGGAAAATATCCAACGAATAATGGTGTTGTATTTAATGATATAAAAGGGAAACGAGCTCAAAATCACAATACGATCCATCAATATGTAAAAGAAGCTGGTTATACTGTAGGACATGTGGGAATAGACCATATACAAGTAAATCCTCCCTTAAAAAGCAGAGTTCAATTTGACTTCTGGATAGATGATGATGACTATGATGAATATGCAAAAACAAAAAACATAGAAAACGAGAGAACCTCTGCTTATGCAACAGAAGTCATAGAATTTCAAGACGGAGCATATGTAAAAAAGGCTTATTCAAATACCCATACTTCTGTTTGGCCTTATCCACTAGAACAGTTTAAAGATCAATATTTTGCTAGAAAAGCTTCAGAATTTATAGAGCAGCAACAAGATGATCAGCCTTTTGCTTTATTTTTATATTTTTGGGCACCACACCCTCCTCTTAAAGTACCGGAGCCTTATGCATCTATGTTTGATCCTAAAATGTTAATCCTACCAGAAAATGTTGGTGTACCTGGACCAAAAGAGCCAGCAAATCGGCGTAGAGGAATAGCGGCTCAATTAGCAGAAGATCTCACTATGGAAGATTGGAGAGAAGTATGGGCAGCTCATTTAGGGTTAGTAAACATGGTGGATAGTGCTATAGGAGATGTGTTAGAGTCAATTAAAAAGTTGGGGAAATATGAAGACACCGTCATTGTTTTTACATCTGATCATGGAGATCATTTAGGTCAACATAAGATGTATCAAAAAATGGAAATGTATGATCAGGCAATACAAGTTCCTTTTATTTATAAAGCCCCTAAGGGGAAAGTACAACAATGGGATGTACCTGTTTCCCATTTAGATATTGTACCAACTATTTTAGAAATGCTAAATATTGAACTACCTAAAGATTTAGATGGTATATCTTTGGCATCAAGTATTATTGGAGAAGAAGCACCAATAGGAAAACCTGTTTTTTGTCAATACTCTGGTAATCCTACTGTGGGAGATCTTAGACGAGCAGTTATTGAAGGGCAGTATAAATACATCTATGATCCACGAGATCAGGCAGAATTATATGATCTTATTAATGATCCCTTAGAAATGAATAATCTGGCTGGAGATAAAAAATATGAGACAATAGAAAAGGATTTACACGAAAAAGGAATGAATTGGGCCAAAATCCATGGGGATTGGGTTGAGTTCTAGGTTTAGATATCTATATAAGGAGGAATACGATGGAAAAACGTCCGCATATTGTAATTTTTAATCCAGATCAATTTCGCTCAGACGCTCTTGGACATTTGGGAAATCCAGCTTCTGTTACTCCGCATCTAGATCAAATAAGTAAAGAAGATGGTGTATCTTTTCGAAATGCTTTTTGTCAAAACCCAGTTTGTACGCCAAGCCGTTGCAGCTTTATGAGTGGATGGTATCCTCATGTAAGAGGACATCGGACCATGTATCATATGATGCAAGAAGATGAGCCGGTATTGCTTAAAACTTTAAAGGAAGAAGGCTATTTTGTATGGTGGGGGGGGAAAAATGATTTAGTTCCAGGACAAAATTCCTTGGAACCTTATTGCCATATAAAGCATAAAGCGAAAAGGCCTCTACGGCCTGATTTACACAATATAAAGGAAGAGTGGCGAGGTCCGAAAGAGGAAGATAATTATTATTCTTTCTATGTAGGAGAGTTGGATACAGAAGAGGAAGAAGTATATTACGATTCAGACTGGGACCATGTTTTGGGAGCCATTGACTTTATTAAAA
>JAAZLH010000002.1 GCA_012799415.1 Candidatus Epulonipiscium sp.
AGTTTGTAAAAAAATATGGTATGTATGTGATTCCCTTAAAGATCATCTACCAACACGGAGAGTACTCAGATGGAGTAGATATTACAGCCCAAGAAGTGTACCGAAAATTAGAAACTGAAATACCAACCACTTCCCTACCTAGTGGAGATGAGCTCAGGGCAATCTTTGAGAAAATAAAGGTAGATGGCTATGAAAAAGTATTGGCTATTACTATTTCCAGCGGACTTAGCGGAACTTATAATTCTATTCGATTAGCAGGTAGCCAACAAAAAGGATTAGAGGTTTTTGTGCTGGACACAAAAAACATTGGAATTGGCAGCGGATTTAGTGCCATTCAAGCCGCAGAATATATTCAACAGGGTATGCCTTGGGATACACTACTCCAAACCCTCTCTGAAAATATTTCAAAATCTAAAATCTTTTTTTGTGTATCCACTTTAGAGTATCTCCGAAAAGGAGGACGCATTGGATTGGTGGCTACACTTCTAGGCTCTGCTTTGAATTTGAAGCCAGTTATTTCTTGTAACGAGGACGGTGTTTATTACACTGCTGCCAAAGTAAGAGGAAGAAAAAAATCCTTTGATAAAGCTATACAGTTGGCAGTAAATTTTATAGGTGATGCGAAAAATTATAATATTGCCATTGTGAATGGTGATGCGGAACAAGAAGCCAATCAAATTAAAGAAATAATGATGCCCTTACTTCCAAATTGCAATATCTATGTAGATGGTCAAATCAGTCCTGCACTAGGTGTCCATACAGGACCTGGGCTAATCGGGATAGGGGTTCATATTATTTAACACGAAGCCAAAATCCTCTTATCACTCTGATTTCTGCTACTCCATTTATAATCTTAATTTCTTACATTGATAAATTGTTTTTCTATATAAATAGATGCTCTGCAAAATAAATATTAACTTCTCTTTTTTTTGCAAAGCATCTATAACTTGAGTACTCAAAAAATAGTTGATATTATTTATTAGAACCCTCAGATCTCTTTTCTATCTTTATGTTTCCGTCACTAATAACCATAAATGTTCCTTTTGGTTGATCCTCTATTAAATGAGTTGCATGAGTAGTAATGAGGACAGTCGTATCTTTATCCTTGACTTTTGTAAGTAAATCCAATATACGAAGGGCATTCGTTGTGTCTAAATTACCTGTAGGTTCATCAGCTAAAATAATGGCTGGGTTTCTTGCAATGGCCCTGGCAATAGCTACTCGTTGGCTTTCTCCCCAAGATAAGTGTTCTACATAAGCCATCATTTTATGTTCTAAGCCTACTTTCACTAAAGAATCCTTGGCTATTTCTTTCATTGTTTTAATAGGCCAACCTAAAAAACGCATACCTAACATTACATTTTCTAATGCTGTTCTACCTTTAATAAGTTTAAACTCTTGAAAAATAGTACCCAGAGATCTTCGAAGTATACGTATGTCTTTTTCATTTGTTTTTTTCATCGGTTGTGAAAGCACCGTTAATTCCCCAGATGTAGGATATTCTATCCCTAATATCAATTTTAAGAGACTCGTCTTCCCTGATCCACTAGGACCAGTAATATATACAATTTCACCTGACTGAATTCGTAGATCAAAACCTTCAAGACCTATGATTCCATTTGGATAAATCAATGAAACATTTTTTGCTTCTATCATACTTACTCCCTCCCTACTTTCATAAACTAAGGTGTAGTTCAGAATATTTTCTACTCTAGCTGAATTCAAAATCATATTATCTATAAGTTCTTGTTTAAAATACTTTAAAACAGTTTTAGATAGTTGGAAATAGTTTAAAATAGCTTGATACTAATAGTTAGCTCCATGGTCCCCTCTCTAATTTCTATCAACTTAATTGTGCTTTTTTCTAATAAGGGGGCTAAATCTAAACTAAAATCTCCTTCACTAAATAAATCTTTAATCGTCTCTAATTCCAGTTTCATGTTATAAAAACTACCTTCTGTCACTTCATATTGCAAATATCTACCTTGTACAATGTTAAAATGGCCTTTTAAAAATAATCTTTGTGCAGGAAGTTCCAACTCAGCAACTCCAGGCTTGAAAGTAATCTTCATTTCTGGCAATGT
Source organism: Candidatus Epulonipiscium sp. (assembly GCA_012799415.1). Lineage (GTDB taxonomy): Bacteria > Bacillota > Clostridia > Lachnospirales > JAAYNZ01 > JAAZLH01. The sequence continues at coordinate 2,085 of JAAZLH010000002.1, forward strand.
TTTTCGCTCTGCTAAAATATCATTAAACACTTCCTCTTTTATAGAACCTTTTACAGTCAAAAAGCTGAAAGTAGGAATGAAAGCATCCTCTGGAAAATTAGCTTCCTTTATTAATATTTCAAATTCCTTTGCAATATCAGCTAATATTGTTTTCGTTTCCTCCATCATCGTTTCAATATTTGTTAGTTTTTCCAAAAAACTTTCTCGATCATCAGTTAATGCGGCCAAATACTCTTCTTTCTCTTTGATACGTTCTGCCTTAGTTGTTAAAGTTTCCTTTAGTTCTTGTTGCTTTATTTCAAGATCCTTGAGTCTTTCATGGATTTGATTTTTTTCGTAAAGTAAACGATCTCGGCTGGTTTCTAGTGTCGTTAGCAAAGTATCCGTATTTTTAGTAAGATCACGTAAAATATTAATACGTTGGAGTAAATCAGATAAGTTTTCTGATTCAAGGATAATCTCTATGTAAGAACCTGGACCCATTCGCTGGTAAACCTGAAGTACTTTTTTAAGGTTTTTTTTATTTTTTTCATAAGTCATTTCCTGATCTTTAATTCGACCTTCTAAATTGTCAATGCCTTGATTTAATTCCTTTATTTCCTTAGTTATCCTTTTTTCTTCCCTTTCTAAACCCTCTATTTCTTGGGCTTGAGCAAATAAATATTCTAAAACTTCTTTTTCCTCTGTAGTAATGCGATCTAATTTATCTTGAACCTCTTTTATGGTCTCTTCTTTCATTTCGTTTTCAGCCATGGTACTAGTAATGTAAAAAAATAATGTACATAAAATGATAGATACAATGATTACCATCTTTTTTCTTTGACCTTGTCTCATTAACATCCCTCTTTGTCCGTTATTTATCTTTTTAATTATATC
>JAAZLH010000122.1 GCA_012799415.1 Candidatus Epulonipiscium sp.
TTCGTTTATATGGCCAGACTTTTTTTCGTTTTTTCATCTTATCCCTCCTGTCTAACTATTCTATCAAGAAAAGCACAGAAACTTCACTTTTTTCAAATAAACTTTCTAGTCATTAAGATCAACTTTCTAACTGGCAAGAAAAAGGCTACAAATGTGCTTTTTCTAGTTCATAAAAGGGTTAAATAAAATTCAGATGAAGAAAATCATCTGAATTTTATTTATTCATATGTCCGTACTACTTGGTTCCATATTTTATAATATTCTCACCAATATAACTCCCAATCTTTCAATACTCTTACCAAGGCTTCCATATAAAAATAATCTCCCCAAATATTACATTCATCTACTCCAACATTTCCTGGTTTTGAATACACTGCATGAAGTAAAAGACCATTTGATTTTGGATGGTTTTTGGTAGAATAATTTTCAATTAGGGATTTTAGAATACAATTTGCTGCATTTAGATAAGTTTCCTTTAATGGATCTGAATCCTCTAACCATTTGTTAATCTCTAGTAAAGAACAAAGAGCAATGGCAGCAGCAGAGCTATCTCTTGGCTCTTCTCCCGAGGTAAAATCCAGATCCCAATAAGAAACATAATCTTCTGGTAGACGATTTAAAAAATAATTGGTTACCTTTTTATAAAGCTCTATCAGATCTTCATCTTTCGTATAAAGATAGCTTAACAAAACTCCATACATCCCCCATGCTTGCCCACGGGCCCAAGCTGAATCATCTGAATGTCCTTGATGGGTCACTCCTTTTACTGGTTCTCCTGTTTCCGGATCAAAATAAAAAGTATGAAAAGCAGAAGCATCTTCTCTAAATACATTATTAACTGTAGCTTTCATATGGTTATAAGCCTTTTTATAGTAATCATTATCTTTGGTCACTTCTGCTGCCCAGTATAAAAGAGGTATATTCATCAAACAATCAATGATTAAACGATAAGCTGTTGGATCATTGATATCACCCCAAGCTTGAATAAATCCGCCTTTATCTCGATAGCGACTAATTAAATGATCTGCAGCTTTTAAAGCTGCATTTTTAGCAGATTCATTTCCCGTCAAACGATAGGCTGCTACACAAGAGAGACTATATAAAAATCCCATATCATGATGATTTACACCTAATTTTTCTTCAATTCTCTTTTCAAAGCTTTTAACGTGAATTTCTGCTACTTCTCGATATTTTTTATCTTCTGTCATTTCATAAGCAAGCCAAATGATCCCCGTCCAAAATCCTTGCCCCCAACCCCAATCGTTAGTGGTAGGTGGATAAATATTATCAGTACTATATTCATGTGGAAATTGATGAGTAAAATATTCTAAACTATTATCAACTTTTTTTAGAGCTTCTTGTAATGCTTGTTCTACATCTTCTTGAGTTAATCCGCAAGAGGTTGTATATTTGATCTTATCCTGAATTCCTTCATCTATAATCTTTTTCATCTTTATACCCATTCCTTTCAGATTTTTTCGCCTTATATTTTGTGCTTAGATTTTATCTATTAAAGAATATCTAGCCATATTTTTATATTCCTTCTTATTTATCTTATCTTGATTTTTCTATAAAATAAAGAGACAAATATTAAAATAAGATCATAAAAATGAAAATAATCATATATTAATAGCTACCATTGCAATAATTCCTAATAAAATACCAATAATTCCAAATTTATTAATTTTTTCTTTTAAAAATATGACAGAATATAAAGTAACTCCAACCATCATTCCACCTAAAGTAAAAGGGAATAAATAAGCACTGGGAACCCGTGAAGATAAATATGTTACAATCACATTCCCAGCCCCACTTCCTAATGCTACTGCTAACAAAGGAATCGTCGAGGATGTCATATTCCTAATCTCTTGCTTCATTGCTTTCTGCTCTTTATTGATAAATAATAAGAACAAATAAGCAATCAATGAAACTATACAGGCAGCAGCAAAGGAGGCCATCATCATTTCCGTTGACTCTGTTCCCTTTAATATAGTTTGTTGTGTTTTAACTACAACTGATAGACTACCATTTAATAACCAACTACTAAAACATAATATCATCCATTTTTTATTTTTATTGCTTTCTTCTGTTCCTTTTTCCGAGCCATGCACACTAATAAAATAAAATGCTGCAAGAAAAAGAACCATGCCTAAAATAATTGTACCACTTAATTCTTCTTTCCATACTAATATTCCAGCTAAAGAAGGAATTAGCATACTAGTAGAGTAAAAAAACGTTGTGTAAGAAAGAGGGCCTGTTTGCATAGCATAATAATAAGTTGCTATTGTTGCAATAAACAAAATACCAAATATAGTACCAAAATAAATCGTCTCTTTACTTATTTGCATAGGTTGATACAATCCCCATAGCCCAAAAGCTATCGCTATCATTCCTGTAAAAATGCCAGTAGTTAAAATATTTTCTCGTAATGTGTTTACTTTTATTTTTTTTAATGCAAGAGTTTGCATAACAAAAAATAAAATTGCAGATATAATTAAAAAAATAGTCATTGTTTATGCTCCTTAACTAGATAATGATAGATTATATTTCTATACTATGTTAAATCCAGCTCTCTTAGATTACCTGTAGCTAACTAAATAACTATAATGCTTTTACTGCCCTTAGCCATGCTTGACTCATCAATGCATGACCTGCTGCTGTAGGATGAACACCATCTGCGGCCCAATATACTGGAGGTTGTTTAGTGCTAGCTGCTGCAAACAAACCATCAAAAGGAACATAAATAGCACCAAATTCTCTGGCTAACTCCCGGACTCCATTAATTTTCGGATCTAAGTCTTCCCTCCAATCTTTCTTTTGGGCCTCTGTTACAGATAAGAGAAAGGGTTCGCATAAAATAACTTTTGCTCCTAACTTTTCTTTGATTTCTGCAAGTATGTAACGATAATAATTTATATAATCCTCTGTAGAAGTTGGATCATCTCTATCATACCTTCTCCATGTATCATTGATTCCTATAAGGATAGAAACAATATCTGGCTTTAAATCAATACAATCTTGTGTCCATCTGTTTTTTAAATCAATAGCTCGATTTCCACTAATCCCTTTGTTCAAAAATCGAATATTCTTTTCTGGATAAAGGGCATTGAACCAAGCTGCAGTCATCATTGCATAACCTGTACCAAGGTGATTTTCATCTTGGCGGTTTCTCCCACAATCTGTAATGCTATCTCCTTGAAATAATACAATGTCATTGTCTTCGATAATCATCTTTATAGCCTCCCTACCTTTTTTCTCATTTTATCACTTTTAGAAGTATTCATGCAAGCTTATCCATAATAAATTCAAGAAAAGTACAAAAAATTCACTTTTTCAAATAAACTTTCTTAGCTAAAGATAAATCCAGTAGGAAACCTGAATTTTCCTACTGGATTTGTTTTTATTACTTTTTAGTTTTCAAAAAATTCTTTTATAGCTTCTAAAGCTGCTTCTTCATCAGAACCAGAAATTTCTATAATTAATTCATCTTGTTGGGCTGCTCCTAATGCCAATATACCTAGTATACTTTTAGGATCTATACTTACATCTTCTTTCATCATTTTAAAATCACTTTCAAAATGCTGACATACTTTAGTGAGTTCTGATGCGGGTCGTGCATGAAGCCCCTCTTCGAAAGGTACTGTAACAATTATTTTTTTCATTATTATTTTCCTCTTTTCTTTACAAAGCTGTTCCTATTTGTTTTTTCTCTCCAGTCGTTTTAAGAAAACCAACACAAAGGGCGGCGACCACTGTTCCTATAAGAATAGAAATAATATATCCTACTATGTTTTCTACTGCAAAGAAAACAAAAATACCTCCATGAGGAACAGATAAAGTACATTTAAATAACATGGAAAGAGCACCTGTTGCAGCAGATCCTAACATAATAGAGGGAATGACTCGAATAGGGTCTGCTGCTGCAAAAGGAATCGCTCCTTCTGTAATAAAACCTAAGCCAAGTACCCAAGCTGCTTTTCCTGTTTCTTTTTCTGCAGCGGTAAACTTATCTTTAAATAAAATAGTAGCTAAGGCAAGGGCAAGTGGTGGAACCATACCTGCTGCCATAACAGCGGCCATAACCATACTTCCTTGGCCTGCCACTAAGGTTCCTGTGCCGAAGGCATAAGCCGCTTTATTTAAAGGCCCTCCCATATCAAAAGCCATCATCAATCCGATGACCAAACCTAAAATAATGGCACTACTTCCAGATAAATTGGTCAGGAAATTATTCATAGCTGTATTTACAGCAGCTACTGGTTTTCCAACAATGTAGTACATAATTAAACCAACAAATAAACTACCTAAAACAGGAATAACAAGAACTGGCATAATTCCTTGTAAACCTTTTGGTAAACGAATGTATTTTCTAATAAGTAATACTGTATATCCACCTAAAAACCCAGCAACAATTCCACCTAAAAATCCTGAGTTTAAAGCTACAGCAATCATTCCCCCAATAGCACCTAATGCTAGGCCTGGACGGTCAGCAATAGAATATGCGATATAACCTGCTAAAATAGGGACCATTAACCCAAATGCACTATCACCAATACCTTTCAAATAGGCAGCCAGTGTGCCTGCTTCTTCAAAAGCATCATATCCAATAAGAAAACTGAGAGCAATGGCAATTCCACCTGCAACTACAAAAGGAATCATAAAAGAAACACCATTTAATAAATGTTGGTAAGGACCTTTTTTCTTTCCTTGTCCCTTTGGTTCATTAACTGGCTTTACTGTCTCTTTTTCTTTATAAATAGGTGCTTTAAGTGCTCGTTCTATTAAGTCCTCTGCATCTTTAATGGCTTCACTAACAGGTACATTCAGTAGCCTTTTTCCCACAAAACGCTCCATAGGAACAGCCGTATCACTAGCAATTAAGACTGCATCTGCTTCTGCTATAGCCTTTGCTGTTAACTCGTTTTCTACTCCTACAGATCCTCTAGTTTCTACTTCCGCTTCATATCCCTTTTTTTTAGCTCCTTGTAAAATCGCCTCTGCTGCCATATACGTGTGAGCAATTCCTGTAGTACATGCAGTGATCGCTACAATTTTCATTCTAATTCCTCCCTCTTTTTTATAATATATATCATTACCCCTAGGCAAAACTTCTTTTCCTTGGAGTAAAATACATACAAAATCTTTAGAGCCTTTTATGATAGGTAAGTTGAACTTAGGTCTTTAATCTTGACTTGAGGTAAAAGGTCCATAACTTCCTTCTGCGTAAATACCTCTGTACCTTCCATCGTAACAGCCATTGTGCCGCTAGCTACTCCATATCGTAAAGCTTCTATAGGGTCTTGAAAGTGATCATAGGCATATATAAATCCACCAAGCATAGAATCCCCAGCTCCTACAGTACTTTTCACTTCAACAGGAATGGCGTTGGCTTGTAATACTTGGTTCTTAGATAGTAAAAGGCAACCATCCCCTCCCATGGATAAAAGTATCCACTGGATCTGGTATCTTTCCCTTATCATTAAAGTTTTGCGAATCAATTCATCTATGGATGCAGCATGAATACCAAAACTTTCTTTTAGTTCATGAATATTGGGCTTAATCAAAAAAGGGGCTTGTTTTACACCTTCTCTTAGCATATCTCCACTAGCATCAAGGACAATTTTTTTCTTATCTTGAATACAACTTAAATACTTAGTAAAAGTTTTAGTCGTAATACCTCGGGGCATGCTTCCACTAAAAATAATATAATGAGAACTTTTTTCATATTCCTTTAATCTGTTTTCTAATTCTAATACCTCTTTTTCATCAACATAAAACCCTAGTTCATTAAATTCAGTAGTCTGTTTTCTGCTACTATCAATAATTTTTGTATTGGTCCTAGTTACATCATCAATTAATACAAAATTATGTTGAATCTGATGTTGCTGAAGAAAATCTTCAAAAAATCTTTTATTTTTTTCTCCTAGATATCCAGTAGCAATGGTGGCTCCATGAAATAAACCAATGACCTTTGATACATTAATCCCTTTCCCACCTACATCCATTCTTCTGGTCTGTATACGATGAACTCCTCCTAATACATAGTTATCTACTATAATAGTTTCATCTATAGCAGGATTAAGGGTAACAGTGGTTAGCATATAATCCCCCCTTTATACCTTTACTAGTTGAATATCATATTGTGAAAAAGCCTCTACTACGTGATTGGGTAATCCCATATCTGTAATGATAAAATCTACCATAGAAATAGAACCAAATTTACATAAAGTCACTTGCTGAAATTTGCTATGGTCGGCTAAAATAATTACTTCCGCTGCCTGTTTCATCAAGGCCTTTTTTATTTCTGCTTCTGTTTTATCTGGTGTTGTAAGACCTTTTTCAATACTGATACCATTGGTTCCTAAAAAGGCTTTTTTAGTATTGAATTGGGCAATATTATTTAATGTGATTTCTCCTACTGTAGCCAAGGTTCGGGTTCTCATTTCTCCACCTAAAGTATAAAGTTTTACACTTTCATTACGAGCAATATATTGGGAGGCCATAACAGAATTTGTGATAACCACTAGGGGAATATTGGATTCTCCAATCAATTTCGCCATTTCTAATGTAGTAGTCCCTGCATCAAGAAAAAGGGTATCATTAGGTTTTAAGCTTTCATAAGCATATTTTGCTATTCGAATTTTTTCTTCCTGCTTTTCTGTTTCCTTTTGATAGAAAGAAAGTTCTTCTGTAATACTCTTCTCTTCACCAATGACAGCTCCTCCATGGGTTCGCTGTAACATTCCTCTTTCTTCAAGCCAAGTTAAATCTCGCCTAATGGTAGCTTCCGAGGCTTCTAATTGATTACATAGTTCACGAACAGATAAACTTTTGTTTTCTTTTAAAACTTCTATAATCCGATTACGTCGCTCTTGTGGGAACATGTCTGCCTCCTACTGTACTACTTCCTGAATTAAGGATAAAATACCTTCTTTGGTATGGATCTTTCGAAGTTGTTCTCTAAACTCTTCTTTCATTAGATTTCTAGATATTTTAGCTAAAATAGTCAAATGTTCTGTGCCCTTTTGGGCCTCGGGAACTCCAATGATAAAAACTAAATCCACTGGGCTTCCATCAGGTGCATTCCAATCTATATCTTTTACTTTTGCAAAGCCTAAAAAAGGCTCCAAAACTGCATCTGTTTTGCCATGAGGTATGGCAACACCAAAACCAACAGAAGTACTGTAGGCCTCTTCTCTTTTTAATACAGCTTCTACATAAGCATCTACATCTTTAACCCTGCCTACTTGATGAGCTAAATTTCCTAACTGCTCTATGGCTTCTTCTTTCGTTGTAGCTTGTAAATTAAAATCAATTAGTTCTTCTGTAATTAACATCCCATGTCCTCCTTTAATTTTTTCTCTATTGCTTTTGTTTCAGATATTTTTTCTATCTCTCTAGCAAAATTTTGGCATTCCGTATAACTGTTGTTAATGATAATTTCTTTCACCTTAGGAATAGAACTAGAACTCATGCTAAGTTCATTGATGCCAAGTCCCAATAATAATTTGGTGTAAAGTGGATCTCCTGCCATTTCACCACAAACCCCAACAATTTTATGATGCTCATTAGCTGCTTGACTAACTTGTTTAATTAGACGAAGAATACTAGGATGGTGAGGAATATAAAGATGGCTGACAGCAGGATTCATTCGATCCACAGCCAAAGTATATTGACATAGATCATTGGTTCCGATGCTAAAAAAATCAACTTCTTTAATCAACTCATTTGCTATAATAGCTGCACCTGGGATCTCAATCATAATGCCTACAGAAAGATCTTCTTTATATGGGATCTGAGCTTCTTTTAATTCTACTTTACACTGTTCTAAACATTGATTGGCTTGATATAATTCTTCTAAAGAAGAAATCATTGGATACATCAGTTTCAAATTTCCATGGAGAGCAGCTCGTAATATGGCTTTTAATTGAGTTTTAAAAACATCTATATGGCTAAGGGTGAACCGTATGGCACGGTTGCCAAGAAAGGGATTCATTTCTTCTTTAAACTTGTAATAAGCTAAGTTCTTATCTCCACCAATATCTAATGTACGTATAATTATTTCCTCTCCCCCCTCTTCGGCAATTTTCTTATAAACAGAAAATTGTTCCTCTTCTGTGGGGAAATGATGATTCTGCATATACAAAAATTCTGTTCTGAAAAGTCCAATACCATTAGCACCATATTTTTTTGCTACTTCCCATTCTTCTAGACTTCCTATATTGGCGTAGACTTTAATAGGATAACCATCTTTTGTGACAGCTTTCTGAGTAGCATAGATCATTCTTTGTTGTTTCTCTAATTCATATCTTTGTTGTTTTTTCTCATATACCTGCAATTCTTCTTCTGTTGGATTCACAATAATCTTACCCTCTATTGTATCCATAATCATCATCTGAGCATCTTTAGCCTGTTCTATAGCATCTGTTGCACCTACTAAGGCAGGAATTTCTAGAGCTTTTGCTAAAATAGCTGCATGACTAGTTCTTCCTCCCGTTTCAACAATAATACCTTTGACCTGATCACTAAGTCCAACAGTTTCCGATGGACTTAAATCTTCTGCAATCAAAATAACAGGCTCAGAAATTTGTGATAAATCTTCCTCTTCTTCTCTTAATATTATTCGTAATAGCCGCTCTGTTATATCTTTAATATCTGCAGCACGTTCTTGAATGTAAGAATCGGGAATGTTTTTAAACATCTCCATTAACTTATTCTTAGTATCTTCAACTGCCTTAGCTGCTGATTGATTCTTTTTTAGGCCTTTATCAATAGATTCTCTCATCATAGGATCACGAAGCATCATAAGATGGGCTTCAAAAATATCTCCTTCTTCTTGGCCTGCCTTTTTAATGGCTTTCTCTTTTAAGTTTAAAATTTGTTCTTCAGCTTTAGCAAAGGCATCCTTAATAATTTGATTTTCTATCTCATAGGATATAGCTATTTCTTCAGTAATATTGAACTGTTTCTTTTTAAAAATGAGTGGTCTTCCTATGGCAATACCTTCACTAACTTGAATTCCCATCATAATCTTTTTCATCTCCTCTGCTTTTATAGCTTATGATGTCCATTTGATCACTTTTGATTGTTTATAATTGCAATTGATTGTTATTGACTTTATTATAATCTAATACTTAATTAAATGCAAGTATTTTTTTATATCAATCAAAAACAATCAATAGTTTTTTGGTATTTTATTTATTTTTTGCAATAAAAAAACCCCATACCGCACAAAATATGCAATACAGGATCCTTCTTTTTTTCATGAGTCACCCGGGGCTCGAACCCGGGACAACTGGATTAAAAGTCCAGTGCTCTACCAGCTGAGCTAGTGACCCCCAAAAATGGTGCCCAGAGGCGGAATCGAACCACCGACACGAGGATTTTCAGTCCTCTGCTCTACCGACTGAGCTATCTGGGCAAAA
>JAAZLH010000123.1 GCA_012799415.1 Candidatus Epulonipiscium sp.
ATCAAGTATAAACCTTTACGTTGCGTCAATGTCAAGATAGTTTATAAAATTAATTATAAATTTTCGTCTCTTAACCATTCAATGGTTGCTTCTATTGTATATTTAATTGCTCTCACGATGTCTTCTAGACTCATAGATGGGGTATTCATTTTTTCTAACGTTTGTTCTGGTATATAAGGCACATGAATAAAGCCACCGATGGTATTTAATTTTTGCTTATCTATGGCATGTAAAAGTCCATACATGATATGATTGCATACAAATGTTCCCGCTGAATTAGAAACTGTAGATGGAATTCCATGGTCTTTTATTCGCTGCACTATTTTTTTAATTGGGAGAGTAGAAAAATAGGCTGCAGGTCCATCCATAACAATGGTTTTATCTACCGGCATATTCCCTTCATTATCAGCAATCTTTGCATCATCAATATTTATAGCTATCCTTTCAACAGTAATACCTGCTCTTCCTCCTGCTTGTCCTATGCAAATAACCCCATCTGGCTTTTCTTTTTCTAAGACTTTCTCTAGGTTGTTTATTGCTTTTACAAATACAGTTGGCACTACCAATTTCACAATTTTTACACCTTTAATTTCGTCCTCTAATAATTGTAGAGCTTCATTAGCTGGATTAATAACTTCTCCTCCAAATGGATCAAAAGCCGTAACTACTATTTTCATATATTTCCCCCACTTCTTAGATCTTAATCCTATATATACACTTTTTATCTTCTCATTCTATGGCTTGCAATTTCAACATTCTCGCTTCTTAAAGTGGGAGTTAAAACTCTCTCTAAACTAAGCCTTAGTTTACTTATAGAAGTGTGATTTGTTTGTCATTAAATTAATTTTTAGCAGTATGATTCTTACTTTGCATAATACCGAAGTAAAGCTTGCGTTCCAAGATCACCTAGTTGGTTCTCTGCAAGTTGTTTATACATCTTTAAAACATTATTTAAGATCTCAAGGTTAAGATTAACTTCTTTAGCTTCTCCTACTGCGATTTCCATGTCTTTAATATAATGCTTGATAAAAAATCCAGGGGCAAAATCATTTTTTAACATGCGTGGAGCCATATTTGACATTTGCCAACTTCCTGCTGCTCCTGCACTAATACTATTGAGCATAGTTTCTACATTCAATCCTACCGCTTTTGCATAAGTCATGGCCTCGCATACACTAGCGATAACACCAGAAAGGGCAATTTGGTTGGCCATTTTTGTATGTTGTCCAAACCCAGCTTGACCTTCATAAATAATATTCGTTCCTAAAGCTTCAAAAATAGGATAGCAATCATCAAAAGCTTGCTTATCTCCACCAACCATAATAGATAAAGTTCCATTTTTAGCTCCCACATCTCCACCAGAAACAGGAGCATCTAATGCAAATATTCCTTTCTCAGCTGCTAGCTCATATATCTTTTCACTTAACTTCGGACTGGTAGTAGTCATATCAATAACATAACTTCCAGATTTGGTTGTATTTAAAATGCCCTTTTCCCCAAAATAAATCTCTTCAACATCTTTAGGATAGCCTACCATTGTAATAATTACTTCTGCATCCGCAACACAGTCAGCAATACTATCACACCATAATGCACCTTCCTCAATAATATCAAGAACCTTATTTTTTGTCCTTGTATAAATAGAAGTTTCATATCCCTTTTGCATTAAATTACATACCATAGATTTTCCCATGACACCAACACCAATAAAACTAATTTTTTTCATAATCAACACCCCTGCTCTTTATTCCTTATTATACTTAATAAGAATCCTATTATTTTTATTCTGATACTACAATACATCAACATTGTACTATATAATGTATCAAAAATATCTGCAAAACTTTTTAAGAAATCATTTCAACACCAATATTGTAATTCCAGCCACGGGCTGTTTTCTTAGCAGTACAATCGGAGAAATAATATGCTCCCAATCCACTTCGCCACTTTTCTGCATCAAAAGTGAACTGATCCCCCGACATTGCTGTGTCATTGATAATGAATAGTATTCCTTTTTCAAAATATAACTCATCTTTATTAATATATCCTTGCTCATGTAACTCGTCAAAGGTGCCAGCAATGGTTTCAACCTGATAGGTATTGCCAACCAAATAAATAAGTGCTGCCTTTTCTACCTCGGTTAAGTTGGAAACACCAGTTAGATCAAAAGCAAAAATATTAGCATCAGCATTCAGTCCAGGATCCACTGCATACAGATCGTCTACTACAGTCCTATAGAGCCCTACAATATCATTACTTTGTTCTTTAATATAAATATTGCTAATGCCACCAAGTCCCATCGGAAAGCTCTCCTGTATCGTACCATCATAAATGACATCTACTAGCATCCCTCGTTTTAAAGCGCTACTATTCAACGCACTTCCATTGGCGCCTATAATATTTACTTTATCTACGTTTATCCAATAGATATCTGATGACCCCGCATCCTTTTCCATATTTACTAGTAAAATGGATGCCCCATTGACATCTATAATCTTTCCCCTTAGATCTGAGGTAGAAACAACTGAATCTTGGAAAAAGATACTCTTGCTTTCGATAGTTTTATAAACAACATATTCTTCATTTGTTAAAACAGCAATATACCGATTGCTGTCATATCCGATAATTTCATAGAACTCTGTATCTAATTCAAGAAAAGCTGCCATACCATTCTTTGGCTTATAATTTGGAATTCTTACTATAGACGGTGCAACTTTTTTCACACTACCAATTAGGTCCCCGATATACTCTTTTGGAATGCTATCCGTGGTAGTATCTCTGACATAAATAATATTATCCCATTTCACGAAATCTACCCAATCGATGGATGAGCAAGCAGTAAGACTACATACGAATGCAAGGGCTAGAACCATTATACTTAATCTTCTCATTTCAATTCCCTCCATTTATTTGCAACTTATTTATCTATTTAGACGTATCGATTCATATAATGTTCCTAAACCCCATTATTTTAATTTATAGTTATGTCATTAGAGATACTTTATTACTGTTTTTATCTATCATTAGCCCTATTATCTTCTTATCTCTATAATATAATTTTCTGTATGCACTTCTACCTACGAATAAAGCATGAAATGTATTTAATACTTTTTTAGCTCTTCTTTACTTAGTGTATTATTTTATAAAAGACTTTTTCCAACTCCTTAACTTCTGATGTGTTTCTTCATATAGTGAACCGATAATCAAAAGACTAATACCCAATCCCAGTAAGATACCCATTACTATTTCGGGTACATCAAAAAATTGCTTAAGTATAAGGGATAACACAAATATTGCCCAACCTATTTTAAACTCTCTTCTCATTTTTATTTCCATATCCTTACCTCCTATAATTTTTGAGAATAATATAGTAATAATACTTTTCTTGTAATGAACAAGAATAAGCTACATCCAACTAAAGTCCAAAATACAAGTTCGTTAAAATATCCGGCTACAATAGCTGTAATTAGTATTGCAATTGCACATATAAAAATAATATAACCACCTGACTTTTCTCGAATCATTCTCATTCGCTCGTCATTTTCTGCATAATACAACTTTTTTAGCTCTTCTGGTTTTCGTAGAATTTTGGCATATCGGGTTGTGAAATATATAAAAATAATTTCGACCAATACAATAAGGCCAAATTGAAATCCTTGATGAAATTCACTAAATATATTCCTATCTCCCGCACCAACCATTCCACTCATTTTTAATATATAACCAACTAGAATAGCAAACCCAGAGAAAGCCATAACATAAATTCTTGTTAATAGTGTTTTCTTATACTCTCCCATTTTAAAGCTCCTCCAATTCTGAAAAGTCAAACACTTCTTCAATTGTTAATCCAAAGTAATGTGCGATCTTATATGCAAGTATCAAAGAAGCAGTATATTTTCCGACCTCTATGGATGAAATTGTCTGCCTGGTGGTTCCTACAGCTAGTGCCAATTCCTCTTGAGATAACTTATTTTCTTTTCGTAATTCTCTTATTCTAGTTTTCAACACATCACACTCCTATACATATCGCAAAGTTAACTTTACATTTTTAGCATAGCGTGCTTTTCAATTTGTGTCAAGTTAACTTGTCATTTTTTAAAAAATTTATGCCTTAGTAAAAGGAAAAATTGTTGTTACTAGTTTTCCATACCAAAGCAACTAAATTAAATTAGAATGTTTAATCTCCTATAACTTTGTTGCATAGATCCGAGAATTTTCTCCCCAGGGATGGTATCCCACCCCTATATATGTAAAACCATACTTTTCATAATATCCAATATGGTCAGTGCAAAGATACAAATGAGAAAAGCTTCCTTTTTTTGCATCTCTCTTTGCCTTATCCAACAACAATGAACCATAAGCCTTTCCACGATATTCCTTTTCAATATATAAAGCACAAACCCAAGGATACAAGTCCATTCTACTAATAAAATCATTAGTAATAAGTCCAGCACAACCAATAATATTACCATGGTCCTCTAACAAATACCATTGTGGCAAAGGATTAGATGTTGTAATACAATTGACAATACAATCCTCATATACCATTAAGCTATCCTCATTTGCCCATTTACTTTGAAAATACTGAATTGCTTTATCTTTATATTCAGGGCTTTCTTTGATCGATATAATATTCATTTTATATCTCCTTATTTATAGTTTGCTTGGTTTATATAGTAATCATATGTACTCAAATATTATTTTCGTCCAATATATAAAAAATGTTCACCTGTACCAATAAGCTTTTCGTCTTTGCTTAATTGATACCCTATTTCTAGCCATTTTTTATATTCACTTTCTTCTAACTCATTGATCTCCTTTTCTTTAGATCTTAAAATATTTTCTACTCCAGCAAATACCACTTCAGTTAATCCGAAGCTGCTCATTAAATCCTTTGCTTCTTTATAGCCCGTAAAATATGCTGTTGTAAATCCTTTATCCCCGTTATGTTTCCCATCTTCTAGATATCCAAGCAATTCATCCACTGATTCAATTGGATGTACCCCTTTTAGATAATCTTGTATAGGCGCATAGTTTGATATAAAAGAAGCAACCATAATGCCATTTGGTTTTAATAGCCCCATGGCTCCTTCAATGGCCTTTTTTCTGTCAGATTCTTTAATTAAATGATATAATGGCCCCATTAAAAGAATAACATCATATTTTTGCTCATATTCACCTAATTCCAATGCATTTCCATGTATATAAGCTTCTAATTTAATATTTTTCTCTGCTGATTTTTTTTTTGCAACTTCTATATTGCGTTTTGACAGATCTAATAAAGCTACCTTATGTCCCTTTTCTGCCAAATATATGGAATATCTACCAGGTCCACCTCCAATATCAAATATTTCTAAGTTTTCACCCGTTATGTATTCATCAAAATATCTTTTAGTAATATCAAATTCAATTTTATGTCGCTTAAGCCTTTCCCACTCATCATATTCCTTATCATACCATTGTTCTATTTTATTCATATATTTTTCCCCCTCTACTATAAATGTTGTTTAATAATAACTGATTAGATTAAACCTATAATTCAATGTTTTCTTCACCAAAACACTTTCCATTTTTAACCTTCTTTCAGCTTTTTTTATACAATAAAAAATCATTATTTCACCCCAATTAAATTTATAAATAATCCTTATTACATAATTTTCCACTATTGCCCATAATACAAATGATGTGCAACTAATCAATGTATATATAATCAATTCTCTAATAACCAGAATCATCTATAATCCATTTACTTGTTTTATCATCTCTTATTAATATCCATTGAAAATTCTCATAAGTTGAACCTGGATTCAAGACTGGATTATCACCTGAATCATCAACATCAAAATTAGTTAACAATACAATAACATTCTCAGGATTAGCTCCATTTACTGAACCTCTACCACTTTCTAAATAAAATTTAGTAAATCTATTTGATTCTTCTTCGTTGTACCATATTTTTGTTAAGGTAGAGGCAGGAAAAGCAAAATTATCTTTTACAATTTTTATTGCATTACAAATCTCTTCTTCAGTAAAATTAGTAGAATCTCCAATATCTGTTATTAATTCGTCATTAGTTGTTTCTTTATTACAAGCTACCAATAAAAACACTAGTAATATTGTAAACAATGAAACAATTATTTTCTTCATAAGAATACCTCCTTATTTTAATTTTTGTTTCATCTGATTTTACAGTTGTTCAACAATATAAGAAAATTATGACCATTATAAATCCAACCTTAACCTAATCATATCGATACATTCAATTCCATTTTCCATAATCTTCTCTTTATAATGTTTTTTAAAGAAATCCCTATCTATACCAACTATACGAAATCCACATTTTTGGTAAAGTGCTAATTGATTTATACTAGAGTTCCCTGTCCCAATCTCTAAGGCCTTTATATTATCTCCCCTTGCAATGTCTATTGCATTTAATATTAATTTTTTGCCTATACCTTTTCCTTGATATGCTTCTTTAACTGCAATATTGACAAGTTCTAACGTTAAAGGTCTTGTTCTAACAACCACATAGGCTCCAACTATATTGTTACTAATATATGCAGCATAGCAATCCCCCCTGTATATATAATCACTAATTATTTTCATTGATGGGTCGGCTAGAAAAAGTAAATCATATGGAATTTCTTTATCATTTCCTAACTTCCTTATCTCCATCTGATCCATAACCATTCCTCCATGTCTCGTAATTTTCTACCGATGTCTATAATAAAAATGATTAACATATGATTTACCTAAAATAATGCTCAGTGGCATACTTCAAACCCTTCTTGTTCTAATATATATACTGCTTTTGATAATTTATCTTTTTTTACTAAAATGTAATCCGTATTAAATGTTGATATTGCAAATATACTTATTTCATGATTTGCAAGAACTGATGATATTTGTGCTAAAATTCCAACCAAGGAAAAATCCAAAATTCCTTCTATTCTGAAAGCTTTCCATCCATTTTCACATTCCAAATAATTTTTAGGAAGATTCCTTGTCTGACATACTACTGATATCTCCTCATCTGTTTTCCCGACAAACAAAAAATCGTCATTAAAATTGATTTCATCTAAATTTTCTAGTTTACATACTGAAAACTCATTATCTAATATCCTAATTTTCATTTTGCTTTTCCTCATTTCTCCAAAACTCACTTATACATTTTTAGTAGCTATTCTAGTCTTGTTGTAATCTAAACAAAGCTAATACTTCTTTATTATAGTATTATATAGTTTTAATTGGCACATAATAATCCATTTGACTGTATCCCATTGCCTTACTAGCTAAGGGCGGCGTTGGAATATTGCCTAGGTATACCCGAGAGGAATCTTCCTCAAAACACCCTTTTTCTTTAATAAAACTTTTAATTGCATTAATTGCATCTGAATTGTCCTCTCCATCTATATCAGAAGCAACAGCATATAAGCCTCCTGAGAAATCGATAATACTAAAATCTTCTGGTATGCTCATCCCGTCATCATACATGTAGTACCATATAAATCCTCCTTGCTGGCTATCATACCATAAAAAATCCCTGGGAAACATGGTTTTTGGTAAAGAACTAAACCATTTGTCAAATTTTTCAAGCTTACCATCACCAAACATACCGCATTGAGAAGACACCATTTTGCAAGTAGGAATTTCATAAATACGGACATTTTCCATTTCCATTCTCCTTTCAAATATAAAAAACATTTTCACTTTCCGCCTCATTATTGCAACCCATTTAATGGATATTTCATTATCTAATACTTGTAATCTACGATATTTGTTTTATAAAATTAAATATAGTACTTTCATATTCATCTGGATAGTCAAAAAATATCTCTACATGTTTACTATCTTCAGAAGTAAATATTTTTTTATTACTATGTGTAATCGAATTATAAATGTCCTCTCCCATAAAATAAGGTGTTATTTCATCTACTTTACTATTTATAACTAATATAGGAACCCGTGTCTTACTAACATAATTACAAACATTGGTATCTTCATAAGAAAAACCTAATTTCATTTTAGTGGCCATATTTCCCATAAACATCATAAAATTTACGGGTATACCTATATCCATACTTTCCATTTGAGTAGAAAGCATATACCTCATATTACTTATGGGGCAATCTAAAATCGCAAAATTAATATTTTCATTTGCCTGTTCTGAACCAAGATATATCCCTGCTGTTGCTCCTCCAAATGAAGTGCCCCATATCCCAACCTTTTTATTATGGCCAACCGTATCTTTTAAGTAGGCTATACAATCCTCTACATCGCGACTTTCTAAATAACCGTACGTAGTATATTGTGCTTTATTTTCCCCAGAGCTTCGTTGATCAAAAGAAATAACACCATATCCATTTTGTAAAAACATATTGGCAATAGGATAGTTAGTCCAACGGCTTCCACCTAGACCATGCACCATTATCACCATATCTACATTTTTATTTCCATCCATTGTAATAAAATCAACTGGAATTGTATGCCCATCTAATGTTGACTCAATCTCCAGTGTTTCTATTGTGTGTTTTGATTGAAATTCATCTACATCAAAGTCTATCTTTTTAAAATATGATTTTGCTTTTTCGATGCTAGTATCTTCATTGGTTACCATTTGCATAGAACCATTAAAAACAGAAATTGCTGTAAAATAACAGGTGCCAATGACCCCAACTATTAAGATAATTCCTGTAATGATTCCTATTCCCCTCGCTATTTTTAATACCTTCTTTTTTTTCAATTTTTTCTTCCTCCTTTATATCTATTATTATTCTCCATGTTAAATAATGGGCATTAGTTTGTCAATCCATAAACTTATGTTTTTACCATTCAAATAAAAAAAGATAAGTAAATAAGCTACTTATCCTTTAAGTTAGAATATCCGTTTTTAAGTTTTTCCTATTTCTCATAATCTCCTCTTGAAAAATCAGGCTCAAAGCCAGCATTTCTAATTCGCCCTGAAATACATTCCTTACACTCTGCCGCCTCATCTCCAGTACAAATTTTGTTATCATAAAGGGAATAATTCTCTCGAACAGATGTAGGTGAAAGATTAGGCATGACCACATTGGCTCCTGCTTGAAGCCCTCTTTCCCTTCCAAAAGGATCAATTGTTCCCAATGCCGTTGTCGCAGGAATCAATGCTTGTGGCAACAATAATCGAACTAAAGCAACCATTAACACTGTCATATCTACAGTTCCACTTTTTTCATTTGCAAAAATCGTATCATGATGAGGAATAAAGGGGCCTATACCAACCATATGAGGCTCTAGTTCTTTTAAAAATAATAAATCATTAACTAAATGATCTGTTGTCTGGTAGGGAGAATTCACCATAAAACCAGCCCCCACTTGAAATCCTATCTCTTTCAAACTATAAAGCGCCTTCTTTCTGTTAGAAAACCTCATATTCTCAGGATGCAACTTATTATAATGAGCTTCCGTTGCTGTTTCATGTCTTAATAAATATCTGTCAGCCCCTGCCTGAAAGTACTTTTTATAGCTTTCATCACTTTTTTCTCCCATAGAAAGAGTGATAGCAGAATCCGGAAACCTGTTTTTAATTTCATGAATTAAATCTAACATAAAATCATCTGTATAATATAGATCCTCTCCGCTTTGCAGCACAAAAGTGCGAAAGCCTAGTTCATGCCCAGTCATACAGCAGTTTAATATATCTTCCTTTGTTAATCGATAACGATGAACATTTCGATTACTTTTTCTAATCCCACAATAATAACAATCATTTTTGCAATAATTGCTAAATTCAATTAATCCTCTAAAAAAAACTTTCTTTCCATAAGCTAACTCTCTCGTATAACGAGCAGCTTCTAGTAGCTTTTCATCAGTGGCATGGATATTTTTTTCTATTAAAGCTTTTAGTTCTTTTTTAGTTAGACTACTTATATCATATCCTTTTGTAATCATCTAAATATCCCCCTATTTATTTTTTGTAGAAAATCTGACTACACCTTGGTAATATACCATTTAGATAGGCCAATAATACACCATAATTGGTTACAGGAATATTTTTGTCTTGGCAAATAGACAATCGATTAATCACCGCTTTTTTACTTACCATACAACCACCACAGTGAACAACCATCTGATATTCTTCTATATGATCTGGGAAATCATAACCTGTACAAAAATCAAAAGAAAGTTCTTTACCTGTATACTTTCTCATCAATGTTGGAATCTTTACTTTGCCTATATCTTCATGGGTAGCATTATGAGTACAACCTTCTACCATCAATATTTTAGCATTATTATCAATCTGTCCAACCTGCTTTGCTCCATCAATAAACAGATTGATGTCTCCTTTTTGCCTTGCTAATAACATGGAAAAAGAAGTTAAAGATATTGATTCTGGAACAATTTCATTGACTGACTTAAATATTTGTGAATCTGTCACTACTAAATCTACTTTCTCTACTTCTTTTAAAGCTTGGGGGAGTTCATGTTCTCTTGTAACAAGACATTTAATTCCATGATCTAAACACTCTCTTATCAATTGAACTTGAGGTAGTATAAGCCGTCCTTTAGGTGCAGCAGAATCAATAGGAACCACAAGAATGACCAAACTGTTTTTCTCTATTAAACTTCCTATCAAGTTTTCATCTTCTACCTTTAATTTTGCAAGTTCCTGACCCAGTTTTTCCTTTACAGGAATAATTGATGCCTCATCAAAACAATCTACAAAAACTGCATCCTTATATGTTTCTTTCAACCAATTTTTTTCTATTTCAGATACCAGATCAACCTTAGTGAAAATTACAATATAAGGAATCAATTTTTCTTTCAGTAACAAAATTGTATCTTTATATTCATTGGGATCAAAGGAACTACTATCTATAACATAAAGAGCCACATCTGTCCGATTTAGCATCTGTTGGCTTTTTTTCATTCTTTGTTTTCCCACTTCACTTACATCTCCAAAGCCAGCTGTATCAATTAAAACAATAGGACCAAAAGGAACTAATTCCATAGCCTTAATAACAGGGTCTGTCGTGGTCCCCGGTTCCTTTGATATAATAGCAGCATGCTGTCCTAAAATAGCATTAAAGAGGGAAGACTTTCCTGCATTTACCTTACCCAGAATTGAAATATGCTTTCTTGAAGCCATCGGTGTTTTTTGCACTTGAGTTCCTCCTTATATAAATAAATCTCTTTCGCCAGCTTTCAACCTGGCTATATTCTCTATCACTAATTGTCGTACTTGTTCATTTTGAATTTTGGGAATTTCTCTTTGAATAATTTTATCTACCTTATTTTGAAAATCCTGATCTCCATAATCTAACATATATTCACACAAGGTCATAAGTGCATTAGGATGACAGACATTTTTAATATTTCCAGACTTGGCAAGAGACATAAACCGATCTCCAGTTCTTCCTGTCCTATAGCAGGCAGTACAAAAACTTGGAATAACCTCATCATCCACAAGCCAATCAATGATACTAGCCGCACTTCTGTTGTCTGTGACCTGAAACTGGGAATTGTTATGTTCTCTAGCCGTATACCCCCCCACCTCAACTGTTGAGCCTGCACTAATTTGAGAAATACCTATTTTCATCAATTCTTTACGCATCTCTACACTTTCTCTCGTGGATACAATCATTCCTGTAAAAGGAACTGCTAAACGAATAATAGCAACCAGCTTTTTAAAAGTTTCATCATCAACAATATGATTGTACATGGATAAATCAGCTCCTTCAGCCCCACATATTCGTGGCACTGAGATCGTATGAAAGCCAACACCATATTTCTTTTCCAAATATTCATTGTGCAACATAAGTCCTAAAACCTCAAAATAAGGATTTGCTAATCCAAATAAAACACCTGCTCCTACATCATCTATTCCCGCATCCATAGCTCTATCAAAGGCCGTTAAATGATATTCATAGTTTTTTTTAGGACCAGCCATATGCATTTCTTCATAGGTTGGTTTGTGGTAGGTTTCTTGAAATAAAATATAGGTTCCTATACCTACATCTTTTAATCTTTTGTAGTTTTCAACTGTTGTAGCTGCAATATTTACATTGACTCTACGAATTTCACCATTATCAAATTTCATAGCATAAATAGTCTTCATACAATCTACTATATAATCAATACTACAATGAATAGGATCTTCCCCTGCTTCTAATGCAAGTCGTTTATGTCCCATTTTTTCCAAAATAGTTACTTCTTCTCTAATTTCATCCATGGTCAAGCGGCGTCTTGGGAATTCATTATCATGATTATAACCACAGTATTTACAACGGTTAACACAATAATCACTGACATATAAAGGAGCAAACATAACAATACGATTTCCATAAATATGTCGTTTGATATTTCCTGCAATTTGAAATATCCTTTCTATATGTTCCTTATCATCTGTCATTAACAAAGCACCTACTTCTTTATGAGTCAGACCTTTATATTCTGCTGCCTTGTCCAATATTTCATTGATTTCACTATTTGTTGTTTTTTTAACATTGTTTAGTAGATCAATAATATAATTTTCATTAATAAACATAGGGATCCCTCCTCTTAGATTTCTTTTTTCGAGATAGCTGTTTTGACAGATACATGGGGAATATTGCCGAGTTTTCCTGTTAGGCTGTTGATTTCATTTAAATCTCCAATCACCACAAGAGAAACAATAGCCATATTCTCTTCCATAAAGGGGATACCTAAACGTCCTTTAATCATTCCTTTAAAAGATGAAACTACCTTGTTAAATTCTTCTTGCACTAACTGAGGTTCTTCTAATATAGCACTTATTGCAGCAATCTTTTTCATTTTATAACCTCCCATGATGTAAAATAACAAATAAAAAAGCACCTTTCCTTAGAAAAGTGCGAATCATAAACAGATGCCATGCAGAACATGTCATTGATATATCCGTCACCTTTCAAATCAGAGCATGGCTCTTTTTTGTTAGGAAATAGGTTGTAGGGAACACCTAATGAAAGAATCCTCTTTCATTAGGTGAACAATCTTTAATACTATTGTATTCGATGGATATTTTTTTGTCAATCTAACGTTTTGCAGGAATAATTTCAACCCAGTAACCATCTGGGTCTGCAATAAAATAAATGCCCATTTTTTTGTTTTCGTAACAGATGCATCCATTTTTTTTATGTAATGCATAAGCACCTTCAAAATCATCTACATGGAAAGCTAAATGGAACTCATTATCTCCTAAATTATAAGGAGTTGACCAGTCTCTAAGCCAAGTCAATTCTAAACTATGACCTGTCACACCATCTCCTAAAAATACTAGGATAAAGCTACCATCTTCTGCATTTTTACGACGTACCTCTGTTAATCCTAAATTTTCCTTATAAAAAGCTATACTTTTTTCTAAATCTAAAACATTGATATTGTTGTGATTAAAAGTAAATTTCATAATAAATACCTCCTAATTTTTCTCTTTACCTTTTAGATCATAAGTATTTAACTTGATAAATCAAATCCTCTGTAACAAACAACTATATTTCTTAAACCCTTTAATTAACTAATCTTCTACATCAAAATGCTCCAGTTTACTAGCCTTCTTTGGCGGTTTAGAATCACCATGACGTACAAAAATCATAGTACAAAGTGATAAAATTGAAAATATTACCGAATAGGGGAATAATGTTCTGTAAGATATGTTCTCAAGTAAAAATCCTGAAAATATTGGTGTAAAAACCTGTGCTGCCATTGAAAATGTATAATACAGCCCAGTATATTTTCCTACATCAGCACTACGGCTCATCTCAACTACCATTGGATAAGAATTTACATTAATTGCAGACCAACCGATACCAGTAAAAGCAAAAACCAGATTAATTAGCGTTGAGTATTCCGTAAATAAAAACCCACAAAAATAAGCCACTGACATCATAACAATACCACCGATAATTGTTTTTTTCCTACCAATATGACTTGATATAATACCGATGGGAATATAACTAACAATGGCTGCCCCTGTTGCAACCATCAGAGCGATTGCAAAACTTCCACCCTGTAAATTCCAAACCTTTAGGGCATACCTAGAAAATGCTGTTGTTACTGCATTATATGCTGTAAACCATAAAAATACTGATGCAAGAAGAAAAAACAAACTTCTTTGGACATCCTTTGGCATGGCATTTTCTTTTTCATGTTTTTCTGAACTTAGCTCTTGTTTTAGAGTTTCTTCATCTATCATTATTTCCTTTGTCAATTTATTTTCTCTAATAGTAATCATAAGGACAACAATGGCTATAATCATCAAAATTGCAACAGATAAAAAAACGGCTGTATAGTTAGGATGAACTTCTTTGGGAATCAAGAACCTAATCATAGCAAGGGTAAGGATTCCGCCAACTGCGCCCATTAAATTAATCACTGCATTGGCCTTACTTCGTAAGGGCTTTGGTGTTAAATCTGGCATGAGGGCAACTGCAGGAGAACGATAAATACTCATTGCAATAAGGGTGGCACCTAGAGCAACAAAGAATAAAACAAAGTTTTGGCTTTGATCTGCTAGTGGAATCAACATCATGAAAAACACTGCCATGATTGTACCTACAACAATAAATGGTGTACGTTTCCCAAGCTTTGTATTCACTTTATCAGAAAAAGCACCGAACAGTGGAAGTAAAAAAAGGGCTAATACATTGTCAATAGCCATAATGCTTCCTGTCATGGTCTCTCCCAGCCCAAAGGTGTTTTGCAAAATTAATGGGATAATATTATCATAGAGCTGCCAAAATGCGCAGATGGATAAAAATGCTAACCCCATAAAAAATGTCCTTCTGTAATTCAAGTTCATAAAAACCGCCCCCTATTCTAATTTGATTTGATATCATTGTTATTATAACATTGGGCAGCCATGTAAACAACATATTTACACGGCTACTTTATGAAGGTCTTTTCTCCCAAAAACATATCTAGCTTTTATGGATCTTTTCTAAACCTGACTGTTTCAAATATCCATGCTCTATAGCAATCCATCGTTTTATGAACTTTACACATTCACTAACAGCGATTACACTTATTGAAAGAGTAATGATTTTTACCCACATTAATGGTGACAAAGATACAGCATGAAAAAAGCCTTTACAAAGTTCTGTTAAGATAATCTGTGCTATCATTGTACATATAATGACTTGCAAAGCAATTTTATTGTTCTTAAAGTATGGAAAAATACTATTTGAGCCAAATTCTCTACAGTTTAATGCATTCATAAGTGCACACATAGCAAATAAACTAAACAATACAGTTTGCATTTCACTAGGTTCAGCTAGATTGTCTTGAATTATAACTGCCCCTAGAATATTAAATTTCATTTGCAAATAAAGTAAAAATGTAATATATAATGAACTGCTTATCATAGTTAAAAACATGGACCTCGTAATAATTCTTGCATCTCTACTTATTGGTTTTCTTTTTAACACAGCTGCTCTAACAGGTTCTAATCCTAGAGCTAAGGCTGGTGGCCCATCCATAATAATATTTACCCAAAGTAACTGAACCGTAGTAAATGGTAGCTGAAAATCCCCTATTTGGGATACAATGGCAATTAAAAACGCAACAATATTAACAGTGATTTGAAACTGTATAAAGCGTTGGAAATTTTCATATATTCCTCGCCCCCACTGTACAGCTTGTATGATGGTTCCAAAACTGTCATCAGCTAAAACAATGTCAGCTGCATTTTTGCTAACCTCAGTCCCCGCTATCCCCATTGCAATTCCCACATCTGCCTTTGTAAGTGCAGGTGCATCATTAATACCATCACCTGTTACAGCTACTACCTCCCCTATATTTTGAAGGGTTTGTACAATTCTCATCTTTGTTTCTGGCTTGGAACGTGCTACAATACTAATTCCCCTTATCTCTTTCTCCAATTCTATATCGGACAAAAAATCAATATAACTTGCTTCTACTGCTCTCATATTATCATTTATGATCTCTAGCTCTTCTCCTATGGCAATGGCTGTATGAATATTGTCTCCTGTTAATATTTTTGTTGTAATTCCTGCTTGTCTCGCAGTTTGAACTGCTTCCTTCACCCCTGGGCGAAGGGGATCTTTGATTCCTACAAAACCTGTGAAAATCAGGTCATTTTCTATGTTTTTCTCTTTATAGATATCGATTGTTTTGGGATAAATTCTATATGCAAAGGCCAGTGTACGCATTGCTTTGTCTTGCAATCGTCTAATCTCTAAAAGAATCTCTTTTTTCCTTTCAGGTGAGATAACAATACTATTTTGATGTTCATAACTACATAAATCTAATATAACCTCTGGTGCTCCTTTACATAATAAAATATATTCTTTCTCATTTTCAATAATGGTTATCATTCGCTTACGATCAGATGTAAAAGGAACTTGATATACAATTTTTGTACTATGGCGTAATGCACGGTAATTAGTCTTTTTATGTAAAAGAAGTAAGGCGCATTCTGTTGCACTTCCGAGAAAATGATATATATCATTTTCTTTTTGAATATCTGCTGTAGAGTTTACAATACAATTATCAATAAAATATCCTTCATTGCTTATTTGATCAGAATCAATAAACTTATCGTTAAGGTACACCTTCTCAACTGTCATTTTATTTTGGGTTAGTGTTCCTGTTTTATCAGAACAAATCACGCTTATAGATCCAATTGTTTCACAAGCTTCCTTTTTCGTTACAAGTGCATTTATCTTCGCCATCTTTTGCATAGTAATAGCAAGGGTCATATTCACCATAGTCGGTAGCCCTTCTGGCACTGCTGCTACAATAAGCACAACACATACTACAAAAACATCATTAATAGGTTGAATAGAAGATAAAAAATCATGGAAACCAGTAAACCTAATCCGTAAAGTATGATCTGCTATCATATTCCCTATCATGTATATAAATAATAAGCCAGCTACAATAGTAGATATTTTAGATATTGTAAATCCTAAATGGGCTAGTTTAATTTGAAGAGGTGTATCTATCTCTTTTTCTGTTAAGTTTTGTGCAATCCTACCCATCTCAGTCTGGTCACCTGTTGCAGTTACAACCATCTTTCCCCTTCCATAAGAAATTAAAGTTCCTGCAAATAACATATTAATTTGTTTAGCTGGTATGGGATCTTGAATGATCTCTCCCCGCTCTGATATGATCTTCTCCATCTCTACAATTTTGTTTTCTTTTCTAACTTCTTGAGCTTCACCTGTTAACATATCTTCTCGTACCTTTAAATCATAGCTTTCAATTATTCTGCCATCTGCTGGTACCATGTCTCCCATTTCCACTATTACGATATCCCCTGGAACAAGTTTGCTTTTATTAACTTCTATAACATTTCCATTTCGTACTACCTTTATTTCAATATCTTCTGTAAGTTTTGAAAGCGCTTCAGCTGCCTTCTTAGATTTTCCTTCTGTTACAATTCCAATAATAATTCCAATACTTACTGCTACCAATATTCCAAGTCCATCTTCATATTCTCCAACAATAAGACTTATACCAGCTGCAATTAGTAGAATAATCATCATCTGCTCGCTAATGGCAGATCTAATTTCTTCCCAAATAGAATCTTCTTTTTGTTTAGAAAATTCATTTGTACCATACTGTTTTATCCGCATACTAACTTCTTCATCTGTAAGCCCTTTATCCGTATGTACCCGTAATGCTTCCAGTACATTTTGTGTATGCTCTGCAAAAAACTTCATTCTATCCCCCCGTATTTTTAAAATTGTACAAGCTATTTTATTATACCTTTTATGGTATTTTTTTACAATACATTTGGCGTTTTAAAACATAAAAACTAAAGAGCAAGGTAAGATTGCATAATCTTACCTTGCTCTTTAGTTTTACAAAGGTATTCACAAGAAAAGCGCAAAACTGCAAATTTTCTTGTGAACTAGGACAAATTCACTTTTTTACATCTATCTTTTCTACATTAAGCTTTTCTAAATGCTTACCTATGTGGCCATATAACCCTTGATAATATTCTTGTTCAAAGGTATTTAATAAGCTAAAAATCTTATCCTTAAATAAATATTGATCATCTTCTCCTTCTGCCTGTAATATAAGCCCATAAGTAATATGAAGTATTTGCCTTACATTATCATCATTTAAAAGATTGGGCAAACTTATATCCGATATTTTTTCTAAGGATATAATATCCCCAACATCTGTCTTTATATGATAATACTTTTTGGCATCTTCTAAATGCTTTGCTCCAAAATCATAGATTTGCCTAAATAATAATGGGTCTTTTTGAGCAATCACCCGTATAGCCTCTAACCAGTTCGTTCCTGCTGTTTTAAGGTGAAAGTATTCCTTCGTTATTCGACCTACGATAGGAAATACACTGAACTTATCACTACCAGAATGAATACTAAGCTTATATCCAAAATGTTCTGAAATAAAAAAGTGCAGTGCGAATTCTTCTTCAAATTGCTTTTTATCACCTATATAGTTAATACCTTTCTGAAATTCCCCATAAAATTTAGGAGCTAAACTGGTAATTTTCACCCCACGATCTATTAATTCAGAAGCCACAAAATAATGAGCTTCAATAGAAGTTGCAAATAATGTTTCATCAATAGACATTTCAAAATCAATTCTATCATTTAGAGGAGAAAGAAACTTTTGGTAAATATGAGCCGTATACTCTATGGTGTCTAGATATACAAGAACGATCTTTTTAAAATCTATATCATTAAAAAAGATCTTAAAATTTTCATTTACGGCAAACATCTTATTCATATATTTCTGCTCTAAATCTTTTCTAGTTGCTTCTGCTATTAAAAGATATTGCTCTTCAATCTGAGACTTTGTCATTTCGTATATTGAATTATTAATGTGATCTGAACAATCTAATGTAATCATTGTAAAACCACAATCTAAAGCCATTTGAACTTCTTCTTCTGTCTTTAAATGATCTCCGTCAGCACCAAATCCATTCCTATACCCTTCTTGAAATACTGCCCAAGAAACCGAGTCTAACACATCTTTATAAGTCCGCCCCGTTAAATTTAATTCTCTAATTGACTGCTGAGCTAATATAGGAAAAAACTTATATTTTTTAGTTAAACGCAAATGCCCTGGAGATGCTAACCCAAGGCGATCTCCTAAGCCAACAGTAACAGGATGCCCCTTATGTGAAACAGGTGATGTAAAAGGAAAATACTCTCTTAAATACTGACTGTTGATATGATTCAATGGGCAAACTTTCCCGTGGTTCCCTAATATAAGTTCCCCTTCAAACTTATCAAATAAGATGCTTTTTCCTAATATAATTAAAAATTTAGTGCTCATTTTTTTTGCTAGAAATAAAACGGAGTCATCTTTTTTGTTAATAGAATCTGGATAAATATAATCTAAAGACTCTAAAAACATACGTTCATCAGCATTTATTTTACCTTCTAATAATTGTTCGAGAAAATCAATTGTTGTTTTCATAATAATCCTCCTTTACATTAGGAACAGAAAATACAATCATAGTATTTCCATAAAATAGAAACTATATCCTAGCTAAGACTATTATAATAGTTCATTTATAAAGGTCGTAAATTATGAAGTGAAAAGTTCTATGATTTTATTATAGCATTATTAAGATTTGATAGCTATATCAATCTACTAAATTTTCAAACTTATCTGTTCTCTCAAAGCTAATAAATAAATTTCCCTGAAAACTTAAAATACCATTGTCCCCTTCAACTAAATAACCAGCTTTATGATGTGGAATAGCAAATTCTATTCTTTCTCCATTTTCTAATTCAAAGGTAGTATAATACTGAGTATGAGAATGGGAATGATGGTGCTCCCCATGGGAATGTCCTCTTCTTATATGGGTACGTTTAGCCACTACTTTTGCTCTTACTGGTATAATAGGTTTTGTTTTATCTTTTGCTACACTTATTGCATTATAAACAATAGATCCAAAAATAAAAATAAAACCAAAGAATATTATAATTGGTACTATTGTAAACATCATATCAAATCCACCAAATCTAAATGGATCCATTTATAAACCACTCCTTCTATTATTGACTTTTCTAACGTATTTTTGTAAAGCATAAACCCCATCATGAGGCTCTCCAATATAGGTATTAGACATATTTCCGCAATCTGTAATCCGATTAATCCCTGCTCTATAAAAAATAGTAGCTAACTCTTTAAACTCTTCTTTCTTACAACTTAATCCTACTGTTTGCATATAGCCTTTACCAACCCTTAGCAAACTTAACAATTCTTTTCGTTTGATTGGCATAACCCAGATATTTCGATAGAGGGGAGAAGCCTTCAATTCTGTATGATAATCCACCATAATACTGAATTGCTTTTTCTCATTTGTTATTAACTTTTTTTCATTTAAAATCTCTTCCATTTTGATTAATTCATGGGTCCAAGTAATTGATGCCTGTATATCCATTGGTCTCATTCCTACTGGATACGTTGTTCCTACATCCTCTACTTGCTCCGCCAATTTAGTGGCGAACTCATCCAGTTCCTTAGGATTATTTGTCTCATAAAACACACATTGTGGCGAACTGCAATAAAGTTGATCTGTTAGACATATATCTTTCGCTAAACCATGTAAATCCTTTTGCAAATTTTGATTTTGTGTAAAGTAAGCAAAGCTCAAACGATGCCCCCATTCAATGATGGGTAGTGATGGTGGTACTAATTGTCTAATCCCTTGAATAGCTTCATCGGATCCCCATACTACAACTGCGTCTGCTATTTCAATCAGTTGAAAAATGACTCCCTGATCCTTTGAAGACACATCAATGACATATATATAAGGTTTTAATCTAGGTTCAATTTCAATCAACCTCATAAGTAGTTGAACAGATAAACCTCTTTCATTTTCTGGTAATTTTAAGATATTTATATTTCCTGTTAAGAGCCCTTCTATTACACTATACGCTGAAAGTCCTAAGGTATTTCCGGCGCCAATATGCATGATAACTCCAAGAGGATGATATTTTTCCTCGATCCCTTCACTGATTCTGTCCCAAATAAAAGGATTTTCACCTAATTCAGTTTGTATTTTTTTTATAAGGGCATTTTTTTGTAAATTATTTACAGTCATCTTGACAAATTCCTCTGCTGCCCGTTTAGAAATTCCTTGTTCAATCAGTTGCTGAACTACTTCTTGTTGATCAATCTCATTGGCTAGTATATGCACCGCTTCGATAACGACTTCTGGCATTAGTGGATCAAGTAATAAGTCTTTTTCAATATGATCCTTCAATTTGCAAAGTTGATTAATAAAACCCTTTTTGGAAATCTGGTCCCCTCTATAAATATTATTCATACTCTCCTCCTTTTATATATTCGGAAGCAGCAATTGCGCAACTTCTAGTTTGGATCCTGCCTGCTCTTCCAAGTACTTCAAAATAGGGAGTATCAATACCACATCCGCAATCTTTCCCTTCTCTTAAAATAGCCATATCCCCCATCAATATAGAAGATACTGGTACAGACGAAACCAATGGACTAATAAAATTTAAAAATCCTGGC
>JAAZLH010000124.1 GCA_012799415.1 Candidatus Epulonipiscium sp.
GCCCAGATGTCAGCTTATCGACAGTGTTTGAAGCAGTAGGTGGTGTTACAGCAGGGACTATGACAGAGGAAGATTTATATGAATATGAAGAGCATGCTTGTCCTGGTTGTGGATCTTGTTCAGGTATGTTTACAGCCAATAGTATGAACTGTTTAACAGAAGTCCTAGGTATGGGCCTTCCTGGAAACGGGACAATTCCTGCTGTTTATGCAGAAAGGGTTCGCCTTGCTAAAAAAGCCGGGATGGCTGTTATGCATTTACTAGAACAGAATATTAAACCACGAGATATCATGAATGAAAAAGCTTTTGAAAACGCGTTGACAGTAGATATGGCATTAGGGTGCAGTACCAATAGTATGCTCCATCTTCCTGCTATTGCTTATGAAGCTGGAGTTGAATTAAATTTAGACATTGCCAATGAAATTAGCGAAAGAACTCCTAATTTATGCAAATTAAGTCCTGCTGGCAATCATCATATTGAGGATTTATATGCAGCTGGCGGTGTTCAGGCGGTAATGAAAGAGCTATCCCAAAAAGACTTACTTCATTTGAATTTAGTAACAGCCACAGGGAGAAGTGTCCAAGAAAATATAGCCAAAGCCATCAATCGAGATTCTAATGTGATTCGACCTATTGGTACACCCTATAGTACAACAGGTGGTATTGCTGTGTTAAAAGGGAATTTAGCTCCAGATGGATGTGTTGTAAAGCGTTCAGCCGTTGCAAAGGAAATGTTAGTACATCAAGGTCCTGCTCAAGTATTTGATTCAGAAGAAGAAGTCTATGAAGCGATTTTAGGCGGGAAAATACAAAAAGGTTCCGTTGTTGTTATTCGTTATGAAGGGCCTAAAGGAGGTCCTGGAATGAGAGAAATGTTATCTCCCACATCTGCCTTAGCTGGTATGGGGATGGATAAAGAAGTAGCATTAATTACAGATGGACGATTTAGTGGTGCTACGAGAGGAGCCTCTATCGGCCATATTTCTCCGGAAGCGGCAGAAGGTGGCCCCATTGCCTTAGTAGAAGAAGGAGACTTGATTTCTATTGATATGATGAAAGGTACGATTACTCTTGAGGTTTCGGAAGAAGAATTAGAGCGGCGAAGAGCAAGCTGGAAACCAAGAGAACCAAAGATCAAAACAGGATATTTGGCTCGCTATGCAAAACTAGTTACTTCTGCAAGTACCGGTGCTATATTGCAATAAAGAGGAGTCCAAATACTATACGTTAGGAAGGAGATGAGAGAATGCAATTAACAGGCGCAGAAATTATTGTAGAATGTTTAAAAGAACAAGGTATTGATACCGTATTTGGTTACCCTGGGGGGGCAGTTTTAAATATTTATGATGCACTTTATCAGCATCAAGATGAAATTCATCATATCTTAACAGCCCATGAGCAAGGAGCTTCTCATGCCGCTGATGGGTATGCGAGAGCTACTGGAAAAGTAGGAGTTTGTATTGCAACTTCTGGGCCAGGTGCAACCAACTTGGTAACAGGGATTGCTACGGCCTATATGGACTCAGTGCCCATGGTAGCTATTACAGGTAATGTGGCTCTTCCACTTCTAGGAAAAGATAGCTTTCAAGAGGTAGATATTGCAGGCATTACGATGCCTATTACAAAACATAATTATATTGTAAAAGATATTAAAGATTTAGCAGATATTATCCGTAAAGCTTTTTATATTGCAAAAGAAGGACGTCCAGGTCCTGTACTCATTGACGTTCCAAAAGATATTACAGCTCAGAAAACAGATTATACACGTCAAATTCCTAAAAATATTCCTAGCTGTACAGAATATATTACAGAAAGAGGATTGCAAAAAGCAAAAGAGCTCATTGAACAATCTAAAAAGCCTTTTATTTATGTGGGAGGCGGTGTAATCAAATCAGATGCCTGTGAAGAACTTTTGGCTTTTGTAGAAAAGGTAGATGCTCCCATTGCCTGTAGTTTGATGGGACAAGGTGGATTTCCAGCGACCCATTCTCATTATACAGGAATGATTGGAATGCATGGAAGTGTAACTTCAAATAAAGGTATTATGGACTGCGATCTTCTCATCGCTATAGGCGCTCGTTTCAGTGATCGAGTTGTGAGTAAAGCAGATGAGTTTGCACCTAAGGCCAATATTCTTCATATTGATATTGATCCTGCAGAGGTTAATAAAAATGTTAAAACCTATCATCATATTATTGGGGATGTAAAAGAAGTACTTTTACTTTTAAAACAAACTATTCAGTCCCAAAAACATGTAGAATGGATGGAACAAATTCAAGATTGGAAGGAAAAACATCCGTTATTGTACTCAAAAGAAATACTAAGCGCACCCTATGTCATTAATAAACTTTATGAATTGACAGGAGGGCAGGCAGTTATCACAACAGATGTAGGCCAACATCAAATGTGGGCTTCCCAATGTTATAAGTTTACATCACCTCGGACCTTCATTTCTTCTGGTGGATTGGGCACCATGGGTTATGGTTTAGGAGCATGTATTGGAGCGCAGCTAGGTGTACCAGAAAAGCAAGTCATTAATATTTCAGGGGACGGAAGTTTTCATATGAATTGTAATGAATTAGCTACAGCAGTAGAATATAATTTACCTATTATTGTTCTCATTATGAATAACCATGTTCTTGGAATGGTTAGACAGTGGCAAACAATGTTTTATGGAGAACGTTATTCTCATACAAAATTAGATCGTGGTACTGATTTTGTGAAGCTTGCAGAAGCTTTTGGAGCCGTAGGACTTCGGATCCAAAAAATAGAGGAAGTAGAAGCAGTATTACAGCAAGCCCTAGCAGAAAAGAGACCTGTTGTTATTGATTGTCAAATAGAAAAAGACGATAAAGTATTTCCAATGGTAGCACCGGGTGCTTCTTTGACTCATACTATTGTAGGATAAGAAAAAACATTAAAAAGAGGCATGCCTGATCATCATTGCTATGATCTAGGCATACCTCTTTTTTGCCTCTTTTTAATTCTCTGCTTAAGAAGCCTCTTCTTCTTCGAACTGGCTATTGTACAAATCGGCATAAAAGCCATCTTTCTCTAAAAGATCATCATGTTTGCCTACTTCAACAATATCCCCATCTTTCATGACAAGGATAAGATCAGCATTTCTAATGGTAGATAATCGATGAGCAATGATAAAACTTGTTCTATCTTTCATCAAGTTTTCCATAGCCTTTTGAATTAGTATTTCTGTTCTCGTATCTACAGAACTAGTGGCTTCATCTAAGATGAGTATTTTAGGATCTTTTAAAATAGCTCTAGCAATGGTTAGGAGTTGTTTTTGACCTGCACTTATATTATTTGCCTCTTCATTAATTTCCATATCATATCCTGCAGGCAAAGTTTTAACAAAATGATCCACATGAGCTGATTGAGCTGCTTTGATAACTTCAGCGTCAGTGGCATCCAGCTTGCCATATCTGATATTTTCCATAATACTTCCACTAAATAACCAAGTATCTTGTAGAACCATGCCAAAAAGACCTCTTAGCTGATCTCTTTTTAAATCTGTTATATTGATATCATCGATAAGGATCTCTCCTTCATTTAGTTCATAAAATCTCATGAGAAGCTTAACAATGGTGGTTTTACCTGCGCCAGTAGGCCCCACAATAGCAACTTTTTGGCCAGGTTGAATTTTGGCATTAAAGTCCTTTATAATCAGTTGTTCTGGAGTATAGCCGAATTTTACATGTTGGAATGTAACTCCACCTTCTATTTCTTCTAAGTCATAGGAATTCACACTGTCCTCTACGATTTCCTCTTCCTCTAAAAATTCAAAAACTCTTTCAGAAGCAGCAACGGTAGATTGTAAAACATTTGAAATTTGTGCTACTTGAGCAATTGGTTGTGTGAAAGAGCGGATATATTGAATAAAGGATAATATATCTCCTACTTCAATTTTTTGTTTGATGGCTAAATATCCTCCCAGTATGGAAACAGCAACATAACCTAAATTACCAATAAAAGTCATAATGGGCATCATCATACCAGAAAGAAACTGTGATTTCCAAGCAGAATGATAAAGTTCATCGTTAATTTCGGTAAAAGTGTTAATGGCCTGTTTTTCTCCATTAAAAGCTTTCATAATCGTATGGCCTGAGTAAACTTCTTCCACATGTCCATTCACTTCACCTAAGAACTTTTGTTGATCTTTAAAATACTTTTGAGATTTCTTAACAACAAAAATAACTAAACCCATAGATAATGGGAGTATTAAAATAGCAACCAAAGTCATTTGAATACTAATGGAAATCATCATAATTAAGACTCCAATTAAGGTTGTAACAGAGGTGATGATTTGAGATAAACTTTGGTTTAGGGTCTGGCTTAAGGTATCTACATCATTTGTAATTCTGGACAAGACTTCTCCATGGGTAACTTTATCGAAATATTTTAAAGGCAGTCTGTTCATTTTCTTAGATATTTCTTTTCTTAGGTTATAAGATACTTTTTGTGCTACTCCTGTAACGATAAATCCCTGAATAATAGAAAAGAGAGTAGAGATCATATATAGGCCAATTAAAATGAGAATGATTTTTCCAATATAAGAGAAATCAATGGCAGCTCCTATTTCACCAGATACTTTACTAACCAATCCTTCAAAAAGGCGGGTAGTAGCTCTTCCTAAAATTTTAGGGCCAACAATGGAAAAGGCAGCGCTACCAATAGCAAATAGGATCACAATAAGTAAAGAAAGATGAAAAGGCTTTAAATAGGCTAAAAGTTTTTTCATGGTTCCTTTAAAATCTTTGGGCTTTTCTACTATTCGCCCCATGCCACCCCCATGTCCACCAGGGCCACCGGGCCCTCTACCTCTAGGGACTACATTTTTATTGATATCATTATTGTTTGTTTTTTCACTCATGATGCCAATTCCTCCTTTGAAAGCTGAGATTCTGCAATCTCCTTATAAACTTGACAATTGGCAAGAAGTTCTTTATGAGTCCCTTCTCCAACTATTTTTCCTTGGTCTAGTACAATTATTTTTTCAGCATCTAAAATGGTACTAATTCTTTGGGCAACAATCAATATCGTACTGTCTTTAATTTCATCTTTTAAAGCTTTTCGTAAAGTTACATCCGTTTTATAATCAAGGGCAGAGAAACTATCATCGAAGATAAAGATTTCAGGCTGTTTTGCTAAAGCTCGAGCGATAGAAAGTCTTTGTTTTTGTCCACCTGAAACATTGTTGCCGCCTTGAGCAATGTTGGATTGATATCCATCTTCTTTTGCTTTAATAAAACTTTCAGCTTGGGCAATTTGAGAAGCTTTATTCATGATTTCATCCGGTATATCTATATCACCATATTTAATATTACTTTCTATAGTTCCTGAAAATAAAATTCCTTTTTGAGGAACATACCCAATTTTACTTCTTAAGTCCTCTAATGTAACATTTTTTATATTCATACCGTCAATAAGTATTTCGCCTTTTGTAGCATCATAAAATCTAGGAATTAAATTAATTAAAGTAGATTTACCGGAGCCTGTGGATCCAATAAAGGCTGTTGTTTCCCCAGGCATTGCAGTAAAGGAAATGTTGTCTAGGACATAATCATTGGCACCTGGGTATTGAAAAGAAACATTTTTAAATTCTACGAGACCTCTAGCCTTCTTCTGAAAGGGTTTTGGATGAGTAGGATTTTGAATTGCCACATCTTTATCAATGACTTCAATAATTCTTGAAGCGGATACAGAAGCTCTAGGAAGCATAATAGAAACCATGGATATCATTAAGAAAGACATAATAATTTGCATCGTATATTGCATAAAGGCCATCATATCTCCAACTTGTATGGTTCCAAGGTCTACTTGTTTTGCTCCTACCCAAACAATTAATAAGGTGACCCCATTCATAATAAGCATCATAAGTGGCATCATTGTTGACATCATTCGGCTAATAAATAGATTTGTATTAGTTAGATCTTTATTAGCTTGATCAAATTTATTTTCTTCGTGTTTTTCTGTATTAAAAGCACGAATAACTAACATACCAACGAGAGATTCGCGGATGACTAAGTTAACTTTATCTACTAATTTTTGAACCTTTTTAAACCTAGGCATAGCAACAGAAAATAACACGATAACCAAAGTCAAAATCGCCATAACGCCAACAGCAATGATCCACGCCATAGATGTATTGGTTCTTAACGCTTTCATAACTCCGCCAATTCCTAAAATAGGAGCATAAAATACAACCCTAAGAAGCATAACCATTAGAGTTTGGACTTGCTGAATATCATTGGTGCTTCTTGTAATTAAAGAAGCTGTAGAGAAGTCATCAAACTCTGTATTAGAGAAGGTAGTAACTTTTTTGAATACTCTTTCTCGAAGGATTTTACCTAATCCGGCAGCTACTCTAGCACCCAAAAAGCCTACAAGCACTGTTGCAACCATACTAAGGAGTGCAACTAAAATCATCATTCCACCTGTATTAAAAAGGTAGTGGTTTTGAATCTTACTTAAATCCATTCCAATAGCCTGATATTCATCTTTTACATAAAGTATGGCAGATTGAGTGATCATACTTTGAGGCATGCTTTCCAATTTCTTATTGATCTCATCGAATATAGTTACTATTTGTTCTTCAGGAAGATTTTTAAGAACAGTAAACAGATCCATTCCCTCAGGGATATTAGCTATATTAGGCATTTCAAAAAACTGGGTAGCGTCTTGTGGGCTAGAATCAGCTTGATTGATCCCATATAAAATTAAAAGTTTCTTGCTTAAAGCTTGGTTAATTTTTTCTAAAATTCCTTTATCTTTAGTATTTAAATGATATAAACTTTCCTGTTCAAGTAAAGGATATTTTTTTATATAGTTTTCATAATCTTTTTCACTTAGATTCCTTTTATCAAGTAGAACATAGTAATCAGTAAATAACTGATTTTCTTCTTCGGTTAACAGGAAAGAAAGCTTTTCATATTCACTTTCTCGTATAACTTCTAAAGCAGCATCTGAAATGCCACCTTGTTGTATTCCTACGTTAACGATATTAGACATATAGTCAGGTAATGACAGATCAGTGGTAGCTTGTATAAATAAAAGCCCAATGATAAGCAATATATGAAGACTATAAGTTTTTAGATATTTGAACAGCTTTAACATAAATCTCCTCTTTTCTAGTTTATATTATTTTTTAGATAACCCTTTTTTAAGTAAATCAATCTGGTATTTGTAGTTTTGTAAGGCTTCTTCAACAGATTTTTCCTTAGCAAAATTTTGAATCAAGTTGTGAAAAGTAATAGCTTTAATAATTTGTAAAACATGAAAAAATTCTTCTTCATCAGAAATATTTAGCTTTGACATATCGATAGCATCCATAATCTTAGAAGGATATTGACAAATTTTAAATTCACTTGAAGAGGGAGTAAAAGCAGTCGTTGTTTTATGATCCATATTTAAAAAAGTGTTTTTAAAAAAACTACGGTTTTCTTTATCTTGGAAGTTCATAAGCATATATTGAAAGACTTGAACACAACTTTCCAAGAGATCTCCTTCTGTTTTCTCTAAAATTGAAAGCAATTGTTTATGGCCTACCTTATTATGTTCTTTTAATAGAAAAAAGAAAGCGTCTTCCTTGTTTTCAAAATATTGATAAAAGCTTCCCCTCGGTATTTTAGCGTTCTTTACAATATTAGAAATAGATGCTTCATGCAGTGGAACTCTAGAAAACTCCTTTTTTGCAGCATCCATCAGCTTTTCTTGTTTTTCTCTTGGTAAATTAAAAAAAGTTTGCTTTGGCATTTGTCCCCTCCTGTCTATTCTAAAGATGATATCTTGTTGTACCGAGATATTAGATGATTATAAATGACACTATGTCATTTGTCAATAGAAAAGTGACAAAGTGTCATTTATATGTGTAAAAAAACACCAATAGAAGATTATTTCTACAAACTATAAATATCTTATTTCGTATGATTGTAATTTTAGTATACATTTTCGTCAACCAATATAGACATATACTTACTTAGCAGTTGGCGTATTTTCGGTTTTGACTGTGGTTATCAGTATAGATATAGATGAATGTTTTAACTATAAATAAATAAGTTGACACTACTTCATATTTATGCTAATTTAGCGTTAATAAGGAAAGTTTTTAAAATTCAAAAAGGAGTAAGGAATAAGGTATAATCAAGTGGAAGAATAGAGGAGGGCCTATGGAGCAAGATATATTCAAAAATGAAATACCTACTTACATACGAGAGATACTTGCGTTACATGGAATTACATACAACGAAATACTGATAGTAGCACCTGCCGATTTGACCATAGAAGGATCCTATGGGGAGAGTTGGGCAATTGCTACATCAACAGATTTATGGGTGATCATAGTAGATAGTAAGGAAGTAGTTTATAAAGAACTAGCAATCGCTTATCCCATTCAATCTATTACGAAATTAAAAAATGAACGTATGGCCATTGGAGGTATTCTTGTGGCCTGCTTTGCAGAAGAGGAGCAAATCTTATTACGATATACGAACAGCTGTAGCCGGGATATAGCTGGATTTACTAAAGGGTTTGAAAAAATTAAAGAAGGAAAGTTTTCAGAGCAAGATACTGGGGATCAGAAGGAAGAACTGATCAATTGTCCAACTTGTGGGAATCGTTATGAAGATCCAGTTAGAAAAATATGCCCTAAATGTTTTGATAAAAGGGCTATTTTTCTTAGGGTGCTTTCTTATTTGCCACGTTACAAAATACAAATTTCTTTAATTTTACTATGTATGCTTTTAAGTTCAGTATTAAATATGTTCCTTCCTTATTTAAGTGGAAATATATTTTATGACGAAGTATTAAAAAAAGAAGGGAAATATTATGGCCGGTTAGGGTTATTTATTTTACTTATGTTTGGAGTCAAATTGCTAGCAACAGGTATAGGGGTAGTCTATGGTAGAATTAATTCAGCTTTAACAGCTCAAGTTATCTTTGACCTAAAAACAGAAATATTTGAAGCACTACAAAAATTATCTCTTAATTTTTATAGTAATAAACAAACAGGAACATTGATGAACCATATCAATGATGACGCTATGAGATTACAATACTTTTTTCATGATGGAGTTCCTTATTTTATTGTAAATGCAATGACAATGATAGGGATATTCGGAATTATGCTAGCCCTCCACTGGCCTTTAGCTTTGCTTAGTATTTTCCCCATTCCTTTTATTGTTTATGCATTAAAAAAGTTATTTCCACGTTTGTGGGTGCTTTTTTCTAGGATGTTTCGTAGAAATTCCTCTATGAATTCTTTGATCAGTGATTCTCTAGAAGGTTCTAGAGTTGTAAAGGCATTTGGTAGAGAAGAGGCAGAAGTAGATAGATTTGGAACCGTTAATCAGCAAGTATTTCAAGTCAATGTAGAGCTTAGAAATACAACACAAACGGTTTTTCCAATATTACATTTCTTTATGGGGACCAGTGGCTTGATTATTTGGGGAGTAGGTAGTTGGCTTGTAGTCATAGGGAATATCACCTTTGGTTCTTTAATTAGTTTTACAGGCTATGTAGGGATGCTTATGGGACCACTACAATTTATGACAGAGATAACGAATTGGTGGTCTGATTGTATGAATTCAGCTTCTAGGATTTTTGAAATTATGGATGCGGTACCACAGGTGCAAGAAAAAGCGGATCCTATCCGCTTACCTAAGATGCAAGGGGAAGTAGAGTTACAGGGGGTTACTTTTGGTTACGAGCCAAATCAACCTGTCCTTAAAGATATTAATCTTTCTGTAA
Organism: Candidatus Epulonipiscium sp.; assembly: GCA_012799415.1. Lineage (GTDB taxonomy): Bacteria > Bacillota > Clostridia > Lachnospirales > JAAYNZ01 > JAAZLH01. The sequence continues at coordinate 9,760 of JAAZLH010000124.1, forward strand.
AACCAGGAGAAATGATTGGAATTGTGGGTCATTCTGGAGCAGGGAAATCAACATTAACGAATATTATTACTCGTCTATACGATGTGGAAGAGGGGATTGTGACCATTGATGGTATTCCTATTCAAGACTTGAGTATGAAGGATTTGCATAAACAAATTGGTCTGGTTTTGCAAGAAACCTATCTTTTTATGGGAACAGTTGCTGAGAATATTGCTTATGCCAAGCCAGATGCTACAGAAGAAGAAATTATGAAAGCAGCGAAGATAGCTAATGCTCACGATTTTATCATGAAATTGCCGGATGCTTATAATACGATGATTGGAGCCAAGGGGCAGGGACTTTCAGGTGGTGAAAAACAGCGACTATCCATTGCAAGAGCAGTTCTTTTAAATCCTAAAATTTTAATTTTAGATGAAGCAACAGCCTCCTTGGATACAGAGACAGAAAAATTGATTCAAGAAGCCTTAGAAAAATTAGTGCAAGGAAGAACCACATTTTCTATCGCTCATCGCTTATCTACCTTACGTAATGCAGATCGATTAGTGGTTTTGGATAAAGGTGAAATAAAAGAAATAGGAACCCATGAGGAACTTATTGAGAAAGAAGATATTTACTATCAGTTGGTAGAAAAGCAAAAGGAAGCTTTAGAACTGCGGGGGGTAAGTTAAGATGGAACAAATTAGATATATTACGGCAAAAGAGGCAAAATTCTATAAAAATAAAGGAGGTTTTTTAGGTCTCGCCTTGGGAGAAGCAAAATATGATCGGGTTACACTTTTGCGAGCCTTTCCTTTTAGTTATGTAGATTCCTTTGTTTCAGTGCGAGATAAAGAAGAAAAAGAGATAGGAATCATTAGGGATATTAACGATTTTCCTGAAGAAACGATTCAACTTTTTAAAGAAGAGATGGACCGTAGATATTTTCTACCTATGATTGAAAAAATTCATGCAATAACAGAAGAGTTTGGTTATTCTTATTGGCATGTAGCTACCAATGTAGGGGAAAAGAACTTTATTTGTAGAAGGGACTCTAGTAGCTTTGTTCCTATGAAGGGGAAGATGATTCTAGTTGTAGATGTAGATGGGAATCGATATGAAATCAGTGA